>URZD01000079.1 GCA_900552305.1 uncultured Eubacteriales bacterium | reverse complement strand
CCAATCGTGCTCGTTATGACCGCTTCGATACATCTCCGTATATCTTTCCAAAAGCAAGTTTTAACAAGCATTTAATATTATACTACAAAGAAACAAAAAAATCAACCCCTAAAAACAAATTTTCGTAAAAATTTGTTTTTATCACTACGCCGCAAAACAAACCGTAATAAAAAGCCGCATCAATTCCGACAAAGCCGTGCGATTCAGCCGATTATATATCCAACATATGCCGCCGCACGGCATACCGGCGTGCATATTCCGCACAGTGCGGAATATGCGGAGTTTTTCCTATTCGCGGCTTTTCAGCGCCTCCGTAACCGAGATTTTGCGCAGATACTTCACAAGCATTCCCCTTACCGCAGCGTATGTCACCAAAACAATTACTATGATAATTCCGTACTGCACGGGCGAAAGCACCGCCTTGAATCCCGAATTTACATTTGAAACACAGTACGGGTACGCAAAATCAACAATTTTCTTGCATACAGGCATCCCAAGCACAATTACAGCCAATGTCACAAAAAACGAGTTGCCTATATAAAACGAATTTACCGTTTTCTCGCTGTAGCCGAGCGCCTTCATAAGCGATATTGAAAAGCTGCTGCGGTCTATCTCGAACTTCATCAAAAGGTACATAACCGCCATAAAAATTATAACCGACACTGCAATGAGCATAACAATCATATCCCACATCAGCGTTATAAACTTCTCCGCTCCGCGTTTCATATCCGACTTGCATATCTCGGAAAGCATCATATTGTGACCGAATTTCAGCTTTTTTTCGGAATATACCGTGTTATAATAATACGCTTCGGTTTTCGGCCGTCTTTCGCCCTTTTTGAGATTTTCCTCATCAAAATACGGCTCGCCGAACGCTTTTCTCATTGCGTCAACATTCATGAAAAAATACAGTCCGCTGCTGTACTTGACCTCGCCCGCAATTTCAAACGCATACAGTTTGTTTTCCGCATTGTCACGCAGTATAACCCTGTCCCCTACCTTGTATCCGAACTTGATACGCGCGGAATCCGACATATATATTTTGTCCGAATCCTTTGTCATATATGCCGCAAACGGAAAGTACGGATTGTCGGTATCGATTCCCGCAAGAGAAACCTCCATTTCTCCGCCCGTAATCGGAAAATCCGTGTAAAAGCCGCGCGTATAGCCGACGCACGCCCCCTTTGGCAAGTCGCTCACGGGATTTCTAAGAATATACGTATACTCACAGCGAACATCATCGGTTATTCCGTTTATATACTTTGTAATACTTCCGTAGCACGAAACCGAAAACATTATCAGCAGCGTTGCCGTCATAAGTCCGAAAAAGAGCGTCACATTCCCCGACAGCTCACGAAAAAACTGACGTATTCTGAACTTTTTATCAAAGCTCATTTTCGCGCTCAACTTCGGCTCGAACCCGCGCCTTCTTTCCGCATTTCCGTACATCATCCTAAGCGGCGGTTCTGCGAGCTTTTTTGAAAGTATCAGCCTGCTGACAACCAGTGAAAACAGCGTCGGCAACCCAAGCGAGTAGGCAATCAAATATGCGGGATATATATGCTTTATCTGCGGGAACGAATACATCGCCACATATGACGCCGCGATGAAATCTGTCAGCATAAACCCCGCCGCAGCGCCTATAACGGCTCCCGCCGCCGCCACAATAACCGGAATTTTTATATAGTGCGAGAGTATCTCCGACCTTCTGAAACCGAGCGCGTACAGTGTTCCTATAACAGCGCGTTCGCGTTCTATAGCCTCGCCCGCAAACACCGAAAGCATATAAACAAGAAGTATCAAAAGAAATATCCCCGCGATAAGCGCCGACTGCTTGCTTATCTTTGAATCGTCTATAGCGTCTGTAATACGGCTGTTATGTTCCCTCTCGCTGAACGCCGACAAATTAACCGTACCCACGTCCGAGCTTCCGCCCAGATATTGCGAAAACTCCTTCTGAACGCGGTCTATCCCTGCATAAACCGAATCCGCGCCCTCCGCAAGCCTGTCCGCACCGCTGCCGATTCCCATGTCTTTAAGTTCCGAGCCGAGCTTTTCCAGTTCGCGCGAAAGCGCAAGCGTTCCGCCCTTCAAACCGTCCGTTGCCGAAACAAAGTTGTCCCTCAGCGTATTTTCCCTGTTTATTCTTCCTTTTATATATGTATCTGTAACCGCAGTTTTGTCATATTTCAGATGCAGCAGCTTTTCCCTTAAATCATCAGCGCTGCATCCGTACCCCAGTCTGTAGGCATAGTTATACGCCGTTCGGTTTGTGCCGTGCAGCCTGTTCCACTCGGTTGCGGTAACCACCGCGACCGAGAATTTTTCGTCCGACGCCACGTCGCTTACGTTTCTTTTCACATAGCTGTAGTCGGGCAGGCAGCCGATTCCGCAAACCGTAAACGCTCTGCCCTTAATATATATTTTATCCCCGACCGATATGCTGTTTGTCCTTGCGTATGTCTTATCCAAAAACAGCTCTCCGTTTGATTTCGGCAGCGTTCCGCTCTCTGCATACGGTATATCAATCTTGCTTCTGTTCGCAAACATTCTCAGCGTAAGCTCATCGCCCGCATCAATATCAAAATAGAACATTTTTTCAATGCTTACGTTTATCTTCTCAAGCTCGTTAAAATTTCGCCTTGATAACGGTATATATGTTTCGAAGCTGCCGTCCTCAACATTACAGCGGCTCCATTCCTCGTGTATGGTATCAACTATACAATCCGTAGACGAACACATCGCCACCACCAAAGCCATAGAAAGCGCTATTATCAGCGTCATAGCCGTATTCCGCAGCATATTCGCCTTTAAATCCCTGCCTATCCGCTTATCCAAAATCATGCCGAGCTTCGTCTCCGTTCCCTAAAAATACTCTTTTGGTTAGTTAGCGTTAACTAATTTCAGTATATAATATTTTTGAGGACTTGTCAAGAGAAAAAAGCTCCTAAGGCAATTTTAAATTACCCTGGGAGCCTTTTAATTTTAGTCTTTGTTCTTTAAAACCGCGTTTGCTATCAGGCAAAGCGCAATGGTGATCAGCATATCGGGAAGCGTGTTTCCGACAGGCAGGTCAAGTTGCATCAGCAGTCGGTAAACAATAAAACCAATCGCCCATATCACCGCGTTTCGCACATCAAGCGCCGCGCCGCGTCTGTCACGGTGAAGTATAAAATAATCCGCAAGCTGCACCGCAATCATAGGCGCAAAAACCGAGCCAATAAGATACAAAAAGTCAGTTATATCGTCCATCGGGAACAGCATAGCGGCAACCGTGCCGATTACCGTAACGGCAAGTGCCGCGTGCTTTCCGTTCAGCTTCGGCATAATCGACTCGCCCGAAATCCCCGCTGAATACGCGTCAAGGAAGGTTGTCGTAACCGTTGAGAATATAACTATAACAAGTCCCGCAATTCCGAGTCCCGCCTTGAGCATTATCAGTGCAATGTCGCTTTCGCCCGTGAACAGAGCCGCGCCCATGCCTATTATGTACATCCAGCAGCTTACAAGGAAATATACTATCGCGGACGCCGCAGTCGCCCTGACGGGTTTCTCCGCCTCTCGTGTGTAGTCGCTTATAAGTGGGAGCCACGAAAGCGGCATTGCAACCGCAAGCTCCACCGCCGCGCCGAAGGTCATGCCGTCCTCCGCAGCGTCGCTCATCACTCCTCCGCCGAAGAAAATCACCTTGCAGAGTATCAGCGTAAGAATGAACAGCGCCGCCATTGCAACCGTATTGATTTTGCCGAGGTTGGTTATTCCGACCAGAATCCACACAAGGATAAGCGCGCCGATTACCGCGCACCATACCGCATTTCCCGCAGCAAATATGCCGTTTGCCGCAAGCGCGCCGTCATATATCATGATAGCCGTCCAGCCGACCAACTGCAAAACATTCATGAACGCAAAAAACCGACCGCCGCGCTCGCCAAAGCTGCTTTTTACCGTTTCCATAGCGCTTAAGCGGCTTTTTCCTCCGATAACTCCCGAAAGGAACAGCAGCGTACAGCCTATAATGTGTCCGATTATAATCGCCGCCATTGCTTTTCCGAAGCCGAGCGACGCAAAATATGTACCCGTAAGAATCTCGGCAAGGGATACCCCTGCGCCGAACCAAATAAGGCCGTTTTCAAAAACCGATGTGCGTTTTTCCATTATTTTAAACTCCCTTCTCTTTTACAAACTCATTTTCTATCGCAAAGCCGTGATCCATCGGTCCGCTGCCGCTGCCCAAATCGAGCATTGCTGCAAGCGCTCCGGAGATATACTCCTTTGCCCTTTTCACCGATTCGTCCATATCAAAGCCTTTTGCGAGGTTAGCCGCAATCGCGGACGAAAGCGTACACCCCGTGCCGTGCGTATTGGGATTATCTATGCGCTTTCCGTGAAACCACACATAGCCGCCGTCCCTGTAAAGCAGGTCGTTTGCATCATTCAGCTTATGCCCGCCCTTGCACAAAACCGTACTTCCGTATTCCTCCGAAATCTTCCTTGCCGCGCTTATCATGTCCTCGGCAGAGGTGATTTTCATTCCCGTCAGCTCCTCCGCCTCCGGGATATTCGGGGTCAGTACGTCAGCCAGAGGAAACAGCTCCTCCTTCAGCGTTTCTATCGCGTCGGGACTTATGAGCCTTGCTCCGCTTGTCGCAACCATAACCGGGTCGACAACCACGTTTTCGGCTTTGTACTCCTTCAGCTTTTTTGCAATCACGCGGATAAGCCCGCTGTCCGAAACCATACCGATTTTCACCGCATCCGGGCGAATATCGGTAAAAACGCAATCCAACTCCTCACCCAAAAATTCGGGTGTTGCGTTCATGATTGCCGTCACTCCCATAGTGTTCTGCGCCGTCATAGCTGTAATCGCACTCATGGCATAAACTCCGTTTGCCATCATCGTTTTTATATCAGCCTGTATTCCGGCGCCTCCGCCGGAATCACTGCCGGCGATCGTTAATGCTGTTTTCATTAAAAATCATCCTTTCTTTTTTAGAGGGCATAGCAAAATTCCTTTTCCGTTCGGTCAGTCGTTCAGCCAATGCTCCCGCTTCAGCATACGTTTTATATAGCGATACAAGGTGGTGCCCCCAATTTACCGCTTTCTGCAAACTTTCGCGCCGCTCTCTGCCATTCGTCACAAAGCGCCGCAGTGCCGCATTTTCTTCATCACCGTCCTTACCTATCAATGGTTTCCCATATATTTTTAAAATCCGCAAGGCTTTCAAGATATGCCCTGCCGCATTTTTTCAATTCCTCACGCCCGGACTCTCCGTACGGGTCATAAACTCCCACCGCATAAAAGCCCGCGTCCGCTGCGGTTTTCAGAGCGTAGAGCGAATCTTCAAACACCAGGGTTTCTCCCGGCTCCGTTCCCAAATACCGCGCCGCGTCAATGTATATCTGAGGTGAGTGCTTGCTCTCGCCAACCTCCGCTGTGGTGAAAACCGCGGAGAAATATCCGCTCAGACCAAGCCTTTCCAACGCGCGCGTGACGTGCGTTCTCGGACTTGACGTCGCAGCCGCAACAGGCACGCCCGCGCCGCACAAAAGCGCCAGCAGTTCCCGCGCTCCCGCCTTTTCCTCTGCCTCAAAAAAGTAAAATTCCTCAAGCATTTTCTTTATGTCCTCAAGGATTTCCGCGGAGTCCGTTTCCGGTCTGTATTTTTGTTTCAGGTACTCCGCTCCCTGCTCCATACTCATGGAAAAGAGCGTTTTGTTCAAATCCTTTTCCGCCGCTATTCCGAACCGCGCCAAATATCGGCTGCCAAGCTCCCGCCAGACCGACATCGTGTCAAGAATAACTCCGTCTATGTCAAAAATCGCACCGCGAATCATTCCGCCACCGTTCCTTCCACGGCAAGCCGCAGCTCCCGCGCCGCGGCGGCTATATCCTCTTTGGCATATATCGCGCTGATTACCGCAACGCCGCAGATTCCGCTGCCGCGCAGCTGCGTGACGTTTTCGCACGTTATTCCGCCTATCGCGATTACAGGAATCGAAACCGCGTTGCATATCGCCTTCAATGTCGCATAGTCAACCTCCGCCGCGTCATCCTTTGAGCCTGTCGGGAACACCGCGCCCACGCCGAGGTAGTCCGCGCCGTGCTTTTCGGCAATAATCGCCTGCTCAACCGTCTGTGCGGAAACACCGATTATTTTGTCGCTGCCGAGCCTTGCGCGGACATCGCCCGCCTCCATGTCGCTCTGTCCGACGTGTACGCCGTCCGCGCCGATTTTTTTCGCAATATCAACATTGTCGTTTACCACAAACGGGATTCCCCGCTCGCGGCAGAGCTTTTGCAGTTCCTTTGCCTCGTTTAAAAAGCTTTCCTCGTCAAGCTGCTTCTCGCGGAGCTGAACGAACGTCACCCCGCCGTCTATACTCTCGGCAACCGCCTCGGCGAGGGTTTTTCCGTTCAGCCAGCGGCGGTCGGTCACCGCATAAAGCAGCAAATCCTTCTTATCTGATTTCATATTTCGCACCTCTGTCAAGCGTTTCGCCGTCCATGTTATAGATTGCGTCAATTATGCGGTTGCGGTAGGTCGAGTTGCCGTCGCCGCTCTGCATACGGCTGTACGCGATTTCGCCGGCAAGTCCCATGGTACATACCGCCGCCGCGGCAGCTTCAAGCCGATTTTGGGGGTTCGCCGCAACAAAAGCCGTCATCATCCCGGAAAGCTGGCATCCCGTTCCTGTAATCTTCCCCATCTCTGCACGTCCGTTGCGTATCACAAAACAACGCTTACCATCCGCAACAAGGTCGATTGCGCCCGTAACCGCGATTATCGAGCCGCTCTCACGCGCGAAATCCTTAACAAATTTCACCGCACCGTCCAAGCCTTCCTCCGTCACCGCGTCCACCGCGTCTGCGTCAACTCCGTGAGTTGTGCCGCTGCCGAGAACAAGCGTCTTTATCTCGGAAATATTACCGCGTACAACGGTAAATTTTAACTCCTTCATCAATCCGAGCGCAGTTTCGGTACGCAGCGCAGACGCGCCCGCACCTACCGGGTCAAGCAGCAGTACATGACCAAGCTCACCTGCACGTCTGCCCGCGGTATACATTGCCTCTATGCTGCGTGTGTTCAGCGTTCCGATGTTTATGTTCAGTCCGCCGCAGATTGAGGTTATATCCTCCACATCCCTCGGCTCGTCCGACATAATCGGACTTCCGCCGCACGCAAGAATGACATTCGCCACATCATTCACCGTTACATAATTCGTAATGTTATGCACAAGCGGCACGTTTTTCCTTACATTTTCAATACAGTTTCCCAGCATACAAATCGCTCCTTTTTATGCCGCGGCAGCAGCGTTTTCGCCCCGCGCGGTTTATATAATTTTAAATTTGATTTCATAAGCTCGCCACTCTGTCCGTTTGCTTTCTTTACAGGACTTACGAGCAAATCCCGCGCTGCAAAAACAGACTTTTCTCGACCCTCGCACAGCAAAAATAGACTTTGCGCAACCCCCGCACGACAAAAAATGCGGGTATGCACGTTAAAGAGCATATCCGCATCATATCTTTTAAATTCCGCAAATTTAAAAGGTATTGTGACGTTGTCCTTACGTTGGCATTATCCAAATCAAGTCCGACAGCCGAAATTTCTCGGCTGTCAAAGGTCAGGGCAACACAGCCCTTTCTCAGCCCGCTTTGCGC
This sequence comes from uncultured Eubacteriales bacterium, assembly GCA_900552305.1. Classification (GTDB taxonomy): domain Bacteria; phylum Bacillota; class Clostridia; order Monoglobales; family Monoglobaceae; genus UMGS1494. Next base: position 1,546 of record URZD01000079.1, on the reverse strand, counting down.
AAGCTCCCTTTGTCACTATTCTGTTTTTTGCTGCTGCAGGGTCAGCCGAAGTACGCCTTTTCGGGCGTGTTCGGTCAAGTCAACACCCTGTCTGCGTTCCGTTTCTATCAGTCGGTGATAATTCTTTTAAGGTTAATTCTGCCCATCTTATCGATTTCGATAATCTGTACCTTGATGTCATCGCCTACCGACACAACATCCTCAACCTTCTCGACACGCTTTTTGTCGAGCTTGGAAATGTGTACAAGTCCGTCCTTGCCCGGCAGGAATTCAACAAACGCGCCAAAGTCCATTATGCGGACAACCTTGCCGTCATATACCTCGCCAACCTCGGGGTCCTTCACGATTCCTTCTATAATTTTTCTCGCAGCCTCGCCCGCTTCCGAGTTCACAGCCGCAATAAATACTCTGCCGTCATCTTCAATGTCAATCTTTGCACCGGTATCGGCAATAATCTTCTGAATTACCTTACCGCCCGAGCCGATTACGTCACGGATTTTATCAACCGGGATTTCCATGTTGATAATCTTCGGCGCATACTGCGAAATATTCTCGCGCGGCTGAGCAATAGCCTTCAGCATAACCTCGTCAAGAATATAGTATCTCGCATCTCTTGTTTCGCGCAGCGCGGACTTTATTATCTCCGGCGTAAGTCCGTCAATCTTCAAATCCATCTGGATTGCCGTGATACCCTTCTTTGTTCCCGCAACCTTAAAGTCCATGTCGCCGAAGAAGTCCTCCAAGCCTTGAATATCAAGGATTGTAAGGAATCTGTCGCCCTCGGTAACAAGACCTACGGAAATGCCCGCAACAGGCGCCTTGATCGGAACGCCCGCGTCCATGAGTGCAAGCGTACTGCCGCAGATACTGCCCTGTGAGGTCGAGCCGTTTGAGCTGAGCACCTCGGACACAAGTCTTATTGCGTACGGGAACTCCTCCTCGCTCGGTATTACCGGAACAAGCGCACGCTCCGCAAGAGCGCCGTGTCCGATTTCACGTCTGCCCGGTCCGCGCGACGGCTTTGTTTCACCGACACTGAACGACGGGAAGTTGTAGTGATGAATATATCTTCTGTATTCCTCGTTGTCAAGACCGTCAATAATCTGAGCATCGCCCAGCGCGCCGAGCGTCGCAACCGTCATAACCTGCGTCTGACCGCGGCGGAATAAGCCGCTGCCGTGCGCACGCGGAAGAAGTCCTACCTCTGCCGACAACGGACGGATTTCCTGAATCTTTCTGCCGTCAACGCGCTTCTGCTCGTCAAGCAGCCAACGTCTTACTATCGTTTTCTGGAGCTTGTAAAGCGCGTCCTCAATATCCTGCGCATATTCCTCTGCGGGATATTTTTCCTCAAAATGCGCGTATACATCGTCATATACAACCTTGAGCCTGTCGTCTCTTACCGTCTTGTCGTTGGTGTCAAGAGCCTTTTCAACCGCCTCGGTCGCATATGCCTTTATATCCTCAAATACTTCCTCATTTACAACTATGTGGTCATACTCAAACTTGGGCTTGCCCACCTCGGAGACCATCTGATCGATCAGGG
>URZD01000078.1 GCA_900552305.1 uncultured Eubacteriales bacterium | reverse complement strand
TAGACGTATTTGCGTGACGCGCGAATCTTCGCGGCTTGAAGCTTCGGTGTATATGCCCGCGCGGCACGGGTTTTTGCGTGCTACAAGGCAGTATGAATGTGCGGCACAGGATTGAAGTATTAAAAAAAGTGCGGCTGCACGGCTTGAAAGTTATCAGCTCACGGCGTGGCTGTTTAGGCGCAATTTCGGGCATATGTGATTTAAGCAAAGAGATTTTAATGGGATGTAAAAACTTTGCGAACTGTTTAAAATTCCCGCGGGCGGGTGTGGCAGTTCGGTATTCTCTGTTTTGTACATCCCTGTTTGACTTTTCGGGGGAATTGAGGCTTTCTCGAATGCGGTTTCAGCCGAAATAAGGCGATGTTTGAGGTTTTATCAAATGTGATTTTAGCCGAAACGCGGCGATGCTTAAGGGTACTTCAAGGCGGTTTCGGTCGAAATACTACGGCAAGTGACCTAAAGTGTGCCGAAGGACTTTAGAAAACAACGACCTAAAAAGCTAATGCTTTTACTTGTCGGGTATAGCAGATTTGACACGCGTGCAGCCAAAGACTGATTTGGTCAGCTTAAAGCCTGTGTCCGCAATCGAACAAATCAATCCGAATCAAACCAAAGGAGGTTTGACACATGAATAACGGAGTTATATTTTGGTTAATAGTTGCAGTGGTTTTGGGAATGATAGAGGCGGCAACTGCGAACCTTGTCACGGTATGGGCAGCGATTGCGGCGCTTGCTGCGGCAGTCTGCGCGGCGTTCGGAGCCGGCGGATATGCTCTTTTTGCCGTGTTTGTGGTTGTGACGGCAGTTTTGCTGATTCTGACAAGACCTCTTGCAAAACAGATAATGCTTAAAAAGGCGGTACCGACAAACGCCGATCGTATAATCGGCGCCGAGGGAATCGTTACCGAGCGAATCGAGCCTCTTGAAAATAAGGGACAGATTAAGGTAATGGGTCAGATGTGGTCGGCAAAATCCGCAGATGACAAGGTTATCGAGGTCGGCACTAAGGTTACTGTTACTGCGCTGGAGGGCGTAAAGGCGGTAGTCGCCCCCTGCGGTAGCTGTTCTGTTACACAGCCGACCGACAAAAGCACATCCGATATGCAAAAGGAATGTGTTTGATGGCGGCGGGGTCATTTGTTTAACGACATTTGACGGTTTTAATATTTCCGCGCTATCCGTTCGCAAATAATTTCAAATACAATAAAAATACTCGGCTGCAAGCCGAAAACAGGAGGTTTTTTTATAATGTGGTTTATTCTTCTTCTTGCTATTTTAATTGTGGTTGTAATATCAAACATTAAGGTTGTGCCGCAGGCGCACGCGTTCATTTTGGAAAGACTCGGCGCATACACCGCTACATGGGGTGTTGGTCTGCATATAAAAATACCGTTTATCGACAGGGTCGTAAAGCGGGTAACACTGAAGGAACAGGTTGTGGATTTTGCGCCGCAGCCGGTTATCACAAAGGATAACGTCACAATGCAGATTGACACCGTGGTTTACTTCCAGATAACCGACCCCAAGCTCTATACCTACGGCGTGGAGCTGCCGATGTCCGCGATTGAGAATCTGACCGCGACCACGCTCAGAAATATCATCGGCGATATGGAACTTGACGAGAGCCTTACATCACGCGACGTTATCAATACAAAAATGCGTTCTATACTTGACGAGGCAACCGACCCGTGGGGCATAAAGGTCAACCGCGTTGAGCTTAAAAACATCATTCCACCGGCGGGAATCCGCGAGGCAATGGAAAAACAGATGAAGGCGGAGCGCGAAAGGCGTGAAGCCATTCTTAAAGCGGAGGGCGAAAAGAAGTCCGCAATCCTTGTTGCAGAGGGCGAAAAAGCCGCGGCAATTCTCAAAGCAGAGGCTGAAAAGGAATCTCAAATTCTGCGCGCCGAGGCGGAGAAGGAATCCGCAATCCGCATAGCGGAGGGTGAAGCAAAGGCAATACTCAGCGTTCAGTCGGCTACGGCGGAGGGCATAAAGATGATGAACGAGGCAGCGCCGACCGACGCGGTAGTGAAAATAAAGAGCTTGGAGGCGTTCGGCAAGGCTGCTGACGGCAAGGCAACAAAGATAATCATACCGTCCGAAATTCAGGGCGTGGCGGGACTTGCGGCAGGACTTGCGGAAACTGTAAAAAACATTAAGGAATAGCCGCGAAACGTCTGCGGGAGCTGTCGGGTAGTGGGCGCACCTATCGCGCGCCGAAAACGCCAAACACCGTATGGCGCGGCAAAATACAAATTAGTTAAACATTCATTTGCGAAAATACAAAGGTAATCAGGAGGAAAAACAGAATATGTCAGGACATTCAAAATGGGCTACAATCAAGAGGAAAAAGGGCGCTTTGGACGCAAAAAGAGGTAAGCTCTTTACAAAAATAGGCCGCGAGCTTGTTGTTGCGGTCAAGGAGGGCGGTCCCGACCCAGACAGCAACTCAAAGCTGCGTGACGCAATCGCGAAGGCGAAGGCGAACAATATGCCGAACGATACAATTCAGAGAAGTATCAAAAAGGCAGCAGGCGAGGACGGCTCAAAGGAATACCTCGAAATGGTGTACGAGGGTTACGGTCCGAGCGGCGTTGCGTTCATGGTGGAAACGCTTAGCGACAACAAAAACCGTATAGCGGGCGATTTGCGGCACTATTTTGATAAGTTCGGCGGAAACCTCGGTCAGACGGGCAGCGTAGGCTTTATGTTCGACCGCAAGGGTGTTATTGTAATCGCAAAAAACGATTCCATTGACGAGGATCAGCTCATGATGGACGCGCTTGACGCGGGTGCGGAGGATTTCAGCGCGGAGGACGAGTGCTACGAGGTTACATCGCTCCCAGAGGACTTCAGCGCGGTAAGAGAGGCTCTGGAGGCAAAGGGCTATGAATTTGAGCAGGCGGAGCTTAGCTATGTTCCGAAAACGCTTACAGATGTTACAAACGAGGATGATGTGAAAAATCTTGAAAAGCTGATAGACATGCTGGAGGATAACGACGACGTTCAGAATGTCTATCATACATGGAATATGCCGGAGGAAAACGAAGAGGATTAGCGGCGTTTTTTGTAACAGCCGTGGGTCGGATTCCGACCCACGGCTGTTTGATGTACGTGAGCGTACGGATTCGGCAAGGCTTGACCCAATGCGGCATTTGTGTCTTATCACGCTACCGCACGCCTTTTTGCGGCATTGAGCTGCGGGATTTGTGTTGTGTGCTTTTTTATTTGCGGCAAGCCGCGGAAATTGTGAGCGAGAAACAGCGTTTGTACAGACTTTGCGCGGCAATCAAAGCGAAAGCAGCGTTTGCACAGGCTTTGAGCGGCAGCAAAAGCGAGCGGCGTTTGTTCAGTCATTGAGCGGCAGCAAAAGCAAAAACACAGGCTTTGCGCCGAAAAACTGAGGGGCGGCTGCCCCGCTAATTATTAAAAACGGAATACGTCTTATCTGCCCGCAGATAAGACGTTTGAACATTTTGCGGGTGGAAAGGCTATGGGAATTATTATGAGTAACTCTGCGGTCGTAAAGGAAACAAAACGTGAAATTGACATTTTAAGCGGCTCGGTTTGGGACAAAATACTTATGTTTACCATTCCGATCGCGGCGAGTAGTATTTTGCAGCAGCTTTTTAACGCTGCGGACGTTGCGGTTGTCGGCAAGTTCGCCTCCGACAGCGCGCTTGCAGCAGTGGGCAGTACCTCGTCGCTTATAAATCTTATTATCAATTTGTTTGTCGGACTTTCGGTTGGGGCAAACGTAATTATTTCGAGGTTTATCGGTCAGGAGGATGCGAAAAACGCGTCGCTCGCCGCGCACAGCTCGGTTGCCCTCGCGATAGTCTGCGGACTTATCATGACCGTTTTGGGTCAGCTGATTGCCGTCCCGGCTCTTGAAATAATGTCCTGCCCGTCCGAGGTTATAGGGCTTGCTACTCTTTATATGCGGATTTATTTTCTGGGTATGCCGTTCATGATGCTTTATAACTTCTGCTACGCGATTTTAAGGAGCCGCGGCGACACAAAACGGCCACTGTACGGTCTTACCGCGTCCGGAATTATAAATGTCATTCTTAATCTGTTTTTTGTGATAGTGTGTCGGCTCAGCGTTGCGGGGGTTGCGATTGCGACGGTTATCTCAAATGTGGTAAGCTCGGGACTTTTGATATATTTCCTTATAAACGATGACAGCGCAGTCAGAATCAATCCTAAAAAAATCCGCCTTGATAAGCGGCTGACCGTGGCAATTCTGAAAATAGGAGTGCCGACCGGCTTGCAGACCTCGATGTTCTCTATCTCAAACGTGTGCGTACAGTCGGCGATAAACAAGCTCGGCAAGGCTTACATAGCGGCGTCTGCTGCGGAAACGAGCATAGACAGCTTTATCTATTTTATACCGGCGTCGTTCGGTCAGACCTGCGTAACCTTTATAAGTCAGAATCATGCGGCGCGAAACTACAAACGCTGCAAAAGCATTATAAGGCAATCACTTGCGATGGGCGTTCTGGTCACGGTGATTGCGTCAGCTGTTGCATTAGTTTTCGGAAGGCAGCTTTTGAGCATATTTACCGACTCGGAGCTGATAATCAAGTACGGTATGGAAAAACTCTGGTGCATTATCCCGCTTGAACTTGTTATGGTATTCAGCGAGGTTTTGTCGGGTGCGCTCAGGAGTGCGGGGTATTCCGTACTTCCGGCGTGCATCAGCGTTGCGGGAGTGTGCGTGCTGAGAATTGTGTGGATGTACACGTTTTTTGCGGCGCACCGCAGCTTTATTAACCTTATGATTGTGTACCCGATAAGCTGGGTTGCGACATCTGCCGCGATACTTGTCGCGTACCTTGCACTGCGGCGCAGAATATTCCCGCCGACAGAGCAGAAATGATATATTGCGCCGCAAGGCGCACATCCTGCGGTATTGCGTGTGCCGGGTGATGTGCGTCATGCGGCTTATATTTTGCGTGCAGCTTTGAGATTTTCTGTGCGCAATTCGGCTTTTAAAATGTGTGTTGTTTTTTGGGCTACTGTGTACCGCTATTGTCGGTTTGCGCCGAAAAAAATACTGTGATTTAAAGGCAGATTTTGGTTGACAGCGGTGAGGTAAGGTGCTATAATGAATACGCAAATAAAGCGACTGACGGCTTGCGGATATTTAAATACATAATAGGTCGGCAAAAGCATACAAAGGGAAGGGATTACAACATGGATTTAAAAAACAAAAAAATACTATTTTTGGGCGACAGTATAACAGAGGGAGTCGGCGCGTCCTCAGCGGATGCGAATTATGTGTCGGTGTTCGGAAAAATCTCCGGCGCAGAGGTTAAAAACTACGGCTTGAGCGGAACGAGAATTGCAAGACAGACGGGAAAAACCGACAATGAACTGTTTGACAGAGATTTTGTTTTGCGCGCGGACGAGATGGAACCCAATGCGGATATTGTGGTTGTATTCGGCGGAACAAACGATTTCGGTCACGGTGACGCGAAGATAGGTGATTTCAGCTCGCGAAACGTGTGCACGTTTTACGGCGCGATGCACTGCCTTTGCGAAAAGCTGATAAACAAATATCCTGACGCGGTAATCGTTTTCATGACGCCGCTGCACAGAGTGACGGAAAATAACGAGATGAAGGAAAATGGCATCCCAAACGAGGTTCCGCTTTCGGGATATGTGTCGATTATCAAAGAGGTTGCGGGATATTACGGCTTGCCCGTGTTGGATCTGTTCAATATGAGCGGAATCCAGCCGAGCGTGGAGATAATCAAGCAGGAGTATATGCCGGACGGCTTGCATCCGTCCGATAAGGGCGCAAGAAGGATTGCCGAAAGGCTGTACGGATTCCTTTCCGCACTTTAGGCGCGCGGGAGTCGAACGCATATCGTGTTCAACTCCCGTGTGCCTAACCGGAAGGGAGTAATCCGAAATTCGATTTTGAGAGACGGATTCCCGTTTCCGCTGTGTTAAAATACTCGGCAGTCCGGGCGCGATTGTAACCAAGTCCGTCCTGACCGATAATGCACAGTTTCGGCTTATACAGCGGGCGGAGGACGTATTTTGGACTAAACGAAAAACGGAGGACAGAGTATGAGGAGCGTTACTTTGATAATATGCGCGGTGGCGGTCGCGCTCTCCGGCTGCGGAGCAAAAAGCATAGGAATTATAGGAGGTGCGGACGGTCCGACAAAGGTGGTTGTTTCCGACGATAAAGGCAGTACGGAGTACGGCAGGGAAACAGTTAAAATGATTAGGATAGACGGCGCACTGTATTATGACACGGGCAAAAAAAGCGATGTAGAGGGACGCTGCGGCACAATGGACGGCGCGATTAAAAAGGGCGCGTCCGAGAATGAGATTCCGAAAAATGACAATGAAAGCAATTTCAGCGGCGCGGACGGCTATCAGATAGGCTTAAAGGAAAACACGGTGGAAACCGTGCTTGACGGCGATTGGGAGATATTTGCCAAAATCGACACGAACGCAGATATATTTAAGTATAAGTATTGCTGCATTTTGAACGGCAGACTTCCGAAGGCGGAAACGGACAGCAGATACCTTGTCCTTGCAAATAATGAGGACATAACCTTCTCTGACGCGGGGTATCAGCTGTTCGGCTCGGATATGTCGAAGATGAAGGATATATATGTTCTGCCGATTGATTAAGCACACGGCAAAAGCTATTAAACACAAAAAAGAGGATGTAAAATTTGTTACATCCTCTTTTTTTTAAGCTTTATTTTGATGAATAGAAAAAGTCAAACAGCAGCATAAGCTCGTCGCCGTTGGCGTTGTTCAGCACAAGCGTTTTCAAGTTGGTGCGCTCTGTGTCGCTGAGCTTTTCGTACTCGGCATATGCCTTATCCGTTGCGGCTTTGTAGTCATAATTGGGGTCGGCGAGGTACGCCTCTAAGCTGTCGGTAATCATTTGTGCGACCTTTTTGGAGTTTTCGGTTTCCGCACAGGGGATTACCTTATCCTTCATAACCGCAATGAGGTTTGTCAGTTTTTTTTCAAGCTCCTCTCGTACAGTTCCGTCCATATCTATATCGCCGAAGTCATCCGCTGCATCAATCACGCATTTTTCAAGAGCAACACAGGCTTCACCCCTTGTTATCGGCTCGGTCGCGCGGAATCTGCCGCCGTCCTCAACCGTAAACAGGCGGTTGGAAATGAGCTTTTCAACACTGTCGCGCGCCCAGTCGGACACAGTGTCGGAAATAGCCACGCTGTAGTCAAGACGCTCGGTTTTGAGTATGGAGTTAAGCATAACGCATACCTGCTCGCGTGTTACCGCCTCGTTCGGGTGAAATGTGCCGTCACCCATGCCCTTTATATAGCCCGCCGCAACCGCACGCATTACATCGGCATAATACCAGCTTTTTTCGTGTATGTCGGAAAAAATGTTCTTTGCCTCAACCTTGTAGCCGTACATTTTATTTATTATTGTAACAAATTCGGCACGCGTGAGCGTGGCTTGGGGTCTGAATGTGCCGTCACCAAAGCCCTGAATATAGCCGCGGTCATACATAACCTTTATCGCGCTGCCCTCCGCAGTGTTATCCGCAACGTCTGTGAAAACGGCGGCGGACACACTGCAAGCAAGGATTGCCGCCATAGCGGCAGCACTCGTGAACGCTCTTAAAAATCTTTTTGTCATCATTATCAAGTCCTTATTGTGTTATTTGTCAAGCTTGTTTCGGCTTTTGCCCAAAATGCTGTCTGACCGCTTGAAAATTATTTTACCAAGCTCATGTAATACGCCTTTTTCAGCGTCTTTTCGTTTTCGTAGGCGCTGCGTATTCTTTTGATGATAGATGTGTCCGCACCGTAGCTGTCAAGTCCGCTTTTAAGCTCGGACAAAACCGACTCGACTCTGGAGTCGCACTGGCCCATAAGAGAGGTGGCTCTGCCCATGTACTTGGACACAAGCTCCTTTTTGCCGACTATGTTGCGCTTGCTTTCGGGCAGTGCGGTGTAGTCACTTTTTACCGCCGCCTCAAGCTGTCCGAGCTGACCGAGGTAATACGCTTTAAGACTGTATATCTCAATTACCTTGTCGCCTATCAGCTTATCAACCGCCGCCGCGTTATTGCCGGAGGACGAGCTTGCGGAATTTGCGGAGGACTGCTGCTCTGCGCGGCGTTCCTCGTACTTTTTGTTGATTTCCGCAACAACTTCCTCAACTGTCAGCTCGCCGCGGAGGATTTTTTCCTCCTGCTCGGCGGTTATATCGTCAATTACGGACGGGTATTTTTCCTGAAGCTCCTTTTCAAGCTGCTCCTTGTTTTCGTTCATCTCCTGTGCGATTTGCTCCTTGTCGCTTGTCAGCATTTTGAAAACGGCGCTGATGTTGTTGCGCTGCCATATTGCGAGCGCACTTACCGTAACCAAAAGAATCGCCAAAACGCATATAAGTACCTTAACCCACTTTTTCATTTTTCCGTTCCTCCTTAAAATCAATGTGCCAATATGCTACAATCGCCGCGGCATAGCATACGAAAGCTCTTACATTTTCAATCCCGCGCCGGACAGATAGTTCGCGTCTGCGATGTTATGCCGACAAACTGTGCTATATGCGGTATCACTGACGGGCAGCTTGCGCTATTCGTTATCATCAGCTAAAAACAGTCTGTTTTATACATTATCATCACAGACAAGCGGTCTACGTTATACAGTGCCGTCACACTGCCAAACGGTCTGCACTATACGGCACAGCTACCGTGTTATGCAGCCTGCCTATGTTGCTTGCTATCGTAATCGGCAACCGGACTGTTTTATACATTATCATAGCCGACAAATATTCTGCGCATGGCGCAGAATACCGTGCAGCCGGTTAGTACACCCAGAAAATCGATACAGATGTCCCTGACCTCCGCACTTCTGCCCGGCACAAAATATTGGTGCCATTCGTCAAACGCCGCACCGAAAAGTCCGCAAAGCAACGCTCTTGCCGCACATTTGCAAAGACCTGCTCTTTTGTCCATTTGCGACAGCATGGTCAGCAGAAAACCCAGTATAAAAAATATTGTAAAATGCGCCAGCTTACGCACAATAAATTCCGCATCCCAAAGAATTGTACGGTCGGCAGATATCCCAAATAACACTGTCGCCGCATTTACCAGCCGCAAAACCACTGAGTCGCTCTGGACTGTCGATTCCGCCGCAGTCGCGGCGGAAAACCTGTATATTACCGAATAATGGTACGCCGTCATCAAATACAATACTGCCCGAATTGAAATTACCCTTTTCTTTTCAATAATTTTAAATCACCGCTAACATAAATTTTAACACGACCGAAAGCCTAATACAGCCGCAGAGTTTCAAGAAGCTGCTGCTCCTCGTAGTCGATTCTGCCCAAGCCGTCCCTGCCTAAACGCTTTTGAACTGTTTTGACGGCCGGACCGAAATTCGGCTTGCGCGATTTCAGATTGTGGCTGTCGGAGCCGATAAAGCTCACTGCGTTGCGCTTTA
>URZD01000077.1 GCA_900552305.1 uncultured Eubacteriales bacterium | reverse complement strand
GCTCAATGCCTTCAAGCTCGTCCTTTTCAATGATTTTTAACCCCTTAACGCCGTTTTGTATACCGCGCGCGTAAAGGGCTTCGATAGTTTTTCGGTCCTCGTCGTCAAAGCCGATAACAAGCGAGCCGTTCCGTCTGTATTTGACGCCAAGCTCCTTTGCGGTATTCTCCATCATCTCCGAGCCTTTTACATTGAGCCTTGCTTTAAGCGTGCCGCTCTCCGCGTCAAAGCCCGCGTGTACTATCGCGGAGTTCGCCTTTGTCGCGCCCATTGCCACGTCGTTTTCTTTGTCAACGATACATATTTTCAGATTGTATTTTGAAAGCGTCCTCGCCGTCATTGCGCCGACAACGCCCGCGCCTATTATTACAACATCATACATATTTGCACCTGCTTTCCATAAGACTGTTAATAAAATTTTCCGTTATTATGCCTTTCCTGAGCCGTATTACAACCATTTTACGGCATCCTCCGTGATTCCCAAATCCCAGCACAGTCTTGACAGAACATATTTATCCCTTATATCCTTTGACGCTTTAAATGTCATCGGAAGTATTTTATTGTCAATTCCTATTTCATCACAAGTTTTTGGCGCGCTGATAGAATCCAAAATCCTTTCTATTTCCTCCGCCGACGGAACCTCTTCATTTATGATTTTTACGATTTCATCCCAGTTATTGATGATTTTATCAAGTCTTGCCCTGTGCTTTTCTACGCTGTATTTTTGCTCTTTCTTTTCAAGCTCTATCATCGCCGCGGCACCGCCGCCGACAAATTCGGTAAGTGATTCATTCCATTTTTCAACGTCAAAACTCTTGACATACGCAAGAGCCTTTTCTTTATCGGGCGAATATTTTTTCAGTTTCTCATACACCCGCGCCGCAACGAGCGTACCGATAGCGCACTGTATTCCGTGCAGATCCGTTTTTGTGCCGAACGCAAGACCTCTCATATCCCATATGTGCGAAATATAGTGTTCCACACCGGACGCGGGTCTTGAAATACCCGCATATTCCATAGCCTTTCCCGCCATAATCAAGCCGTCAAAAACCGCCTTGACCGCCTTAGGCTCTCTTTTTAAAACGCCGCCAGCATTATCAATACACTTTTTCAGTGCTGCTCTGACCAAATCCGCAACATATTCGCAATAGTATTCTCCGATGAGCAGATGCGCAATCCGCCATTCACAAATGCTTATATATTTTGCAAGCATATCCCCCAGTCCCGACTGAATCATTCTTATCGGGGCATTTTTTAAAATATCGGTATCTCCTATGATAACATCCGGGCATCTGCTGCTTAGTGAAACCTTCAGCCCGTCAACGTCCATTGATGATGTTGCGGAGGCATAGCCGTCCATAGAGGGCGCGGTTGCAACAATAATATACGGATTTTTTGTGAGTTTGCTTAAAATCTTGCCTGTATCGTTTATCACACCCGAGCCAACGGCGATAATTAAATCGCAGTCACTGTCATAGTGCATCATTACCGACCCCACGCTTTTTTCGTCGGGTTTGACTGTGCCGCTGCCAAACACATATTCCGAATAACTTATTCCGTCATTATTCAAGATTCGGGACACTCTTTCGCCCGCCGCTTTATATGTGTTTGAATCCGCCAAAATAAACGGTTTTGACGAGTTGAAAAGTTTTATAAACTCTGATATTTTTTCCACCGCACCGGGTTCGGAAACGACTTCCTTCACGGATGTTTTATGAACTTTTCCACAGTTTGGGCAAGTGTTTTTGTCATTGTTTGTCTTTTTGATTATATTATTCATATGAATTACCCCTTTGGATTTAGTTTATTAAAAATTTCCTTTACGTTTTCAAAGATAAAGTCCGGGCGTATGCCGTATTTTTCTATATCGGATACAACGCCCTCGCCGCTAAGCACAAAAACCGTATTTATTCCCGCATTGACTCCGCAGGCAATGTCGGTGTAAATCCTGTCGCCGACTATGGCGGTTTCGTCTTTTCCGAAGCCTGTCAGCCGCATCGCCGACAGCGCCATGGCGGGTGATGGCTTTCCGATAAATTCGGGTTTTTTTCCGGTCGCTCTGAAAAGCATCTCGCTAACCGAACCGCAGTCCGGCACAAATCCGTAGTCTGTCGGACACACCCAATCGGGATTTGTGGCAATGTACGCTATGTCGTTTTTGAGCAGTACACAAGCGTCCTCCAGCTTTTTGTACGTCAGCTCCGTATCGTATCCCATGCAAAGACAGTCGATTCCCGCGGAGGGCGCGTCTGTTATGTTCAGTCCCGCGCCGCGGAGCTGTTTCTTGAACGATTCGGTGCCGAGCGCGTATATTTTTTTAAAGCCGCGCTTTTTCACTACCTCAATCGTTATGTCGGTCGAGGTCAAAAAATCGTCCCTTTGTGCCGAAATCCCCATGCCGTTCAGCTTTTCTATGTATCTGTCAACGCTTTTTGAGGAATTGTTTGTCAGAAAAATATACCTGCCGCCCAAGCCTTTTATATAGTCCAAAAACTCGATCGTTCCGTCAAAAAGCCGATTATCCAGATATATCGTTCCGTCCATATCCAGCAGAAAAAGCCTGCATTTTTGCAAATCCGCCACGGTATCACTCCTGTTAATAAAAATGTGCAGTCAGTGTGAATATTTGTGAAAAATTAAATTTCAGCAGTTTATTGACAAACTGACACATACATTATATAATAACGGTATAGATAATGCAACCAATGTGCATAAATAGAAAACTAATCACGGAATTTATGAACAATGTTCAGAAAAAATCAATGCGGGGAGCGGTGGGATATGTTAAAGAGTGAGCGCAGGGAGCTGATACTGGAGCTGCTGCAAAGCAACAAAAGTATGCTGCCAAAGGAGCTGGCAAAAAGAGCGTTTTCGAGCTATTCCAGTGTTCGGCGCGATTTGGAGGAGCTTGAAAACGAAGGCTTTGTCATTCGCGAATACGGAAGGGTTCAGCTTGCGAACAACCACCCGATGCTTGTTGCGTATCCGGTCAGAATAGGAAAAAGCTCGGCTCAAAAGCAGCTGATGGCAAAAAAGGCGGCGGCGCTGGTAAAGGAGGGCGACACGATATTTATTGATGCGTCCTCAAGCTGCTCATATTTTGCAAAGGAGCTGGTCAGCAAAAAAGGAATTACCGTAATCACAAACAATGTTGAGATTGTATATTTCATGACCCAGTACAATGTAAAGGTGCTGTGTAGCGGCGGCGTCCAGACCGAGCCGAACAGGTTTGCGCTTGTCGGCTCCGATGCGGAAAGAGCCTTTGCAAAGGTGCACGCGGACTGGATGTTTTTTTCAACGCGGTCGCTGACCGACGACGGACAGCTGTTTGACGTTCACTATGACGAAACGGCGATAAGAAAAACAATGCTCAAAAATGCGGAAAAACGTGTGTTTCTCTGTGATTCCTCAAAAATCGGCACAATATCCACATACAAGCAATGCACTCTTGCGGAGGTGGACATTCTTGTGAGCGACTCCGCCGCGGCGGCGGGGTATAAGGAACGTTTTAAGGGTCTGACCGTATTATAGCATTTAAAAATGCAAATTATTTCCCCTTGTAATTGACAATCATCGTACTTTGTGGTAAAATACGAGCATAGGCTATTGTCTTAAAAGGTGAAAGCTTAAAAAGAATACGGTTTTTTAATGGGCATATCGGACTAAACCTCGGTGTGCCAAGGAGATTGGGATATTGAAATCGGGAGTATGATGCGGCTTGAACATAAAACGCACAATACTTGTACTTGCCATGATGGCTGCGGCAATGGCTGTGGGGCTTAGGTACGGCTGCCTGTTCCGAAACGTGTTCGGAATCGAGTGTCCGTCATGCGGGATAAGCCGCGCGTGGTTTGCGCTTCTGAAGGGTGATTTACGCGCCGCAATAGGGTACAATCCGCTGTTCTGGCTCCCGCCCGCACTGATACTTTACTGCTGCCGCGACGGCTGGCTTGTGAGCAAAAAAGCCGACCTTTCGGCGGTGGGAATACTGCTTGCGGTGTATTTTGCCGCATACCTTTTCAGGGTACTTGCATAGCATTTAATAACGGAAAAGTTTCTTATCATTTATTGCCCTGCGGATAAGAGAAATTTATATTTATGCCGGCACAGGGCGGCGGAACGGAGATTTTTATGTATTGCAGAAATTGCGGAAAAGAAATGAATCCAAATGCCGCGGTATGTCCAAACTGCGGTTTTGCAAAGAATACGGGGACGCACTACTGCGCGAGCTGCGGCTCTCCGCTGATTGACGGCGCGGAGTTTTGCACGGGCTGCGGCACGAGCGCGAATCCCAACAGGGTCTACACGGGCACTGTGCAGGGGGTAAACGCAAAATCAAGGCTTGCCGCGGCGCTGCTTGGTATATTCCTCGGCAGTCTGGGTATTCACAATTTTTACCTCGGCTATACTAAAAGAGGACTGACGCAGCTTTTGATTACGGTTTTGTCGTGCGGTATTCTCGGCTTTGCGGTCGGAATATGGGCGCTTGTCGAATCGATTATGCTGCTTACAAGGACAACAAACACCGACGCGGACGGTGTTCCGCTTTCGGAATGATTTATCGAATAAAAATTTATTTTATCGGAGGAATTGGCTATGAGTGCGGAAATAAAGAACTCTAAGGGTACAATCCGAATTTCCAACGCGGTTATTGCAAAGCTTGCCGGTTATATCGCAACCCAGTGCTACGGAGTTGTCGGTATGTGTATGCGTACGGGCAAGGACGGGATTTCGGGTCTTTTGAAAAAGGAAAATATGGATAAGGGAATTAAGGTCAAGGTAATCGAAAATAACAGTATCGACCTGTCCCTTTATATTATTGTGGAATACGGTCTTAATATAGGTACAATCGGCGAAACAATCCGCAGCAACGTGAAATACCACATCGAAAAGATGACGGGTATGGAGGTTGCGGACGTTCACGTGAACGTCGAAAGCATCCGTGTTGAATAATTGAGGTGATTTTTAAACAATGATGAATAATATTACACAGCTTGACGCGGCTCTGCTTAAAAGGATGATTACATCCGCTGCCGCGGAGCTTACAAACAAACGCAGGGAGGTCGACGACCTCAATGTATTCCCCGTCCCGGACGGAGATACCGGTACAAATATGAGCCTTACGTTCAGCGGTGCGGCGGCAGCCGCGGCGGAGTATGAAACCGACCGTGCGGATAAGCTGCTTTCAAAGCTTGCATCGGCCGCCCTGCGCAACGCGCGGGGGAACTCGGGCGTTATTCTGTCACAGATTATACGCGGTTTTTCAAAGGGCGTTGAGGGAAAGAAAACCCTTTCAGCGGAGGATATTAAAAACGGTCTTGTCAGCAGTAAAACAACCGCCTACCGCGCGGTGATGAAACCGACAGAGGGTACGATTCTTACGGTTATCCGCGAGATTTCGGAGTTTGCGGAGGAAAATTATACAGTGTTCGGCAGCCTTTCGGAGTTTGCCCATGCGATTCTTGATGCGGGTGAAAAAAGCCTTGAATCAACAACCGAGCTTTTGCCTGCGCTCAAACAGGCGGGCGTGGTGGACGCCGGCGGCAAGGGACTTATAACCATTGCGGAGGGCCTTGTCCACATACTGGACGGCGGCGAGGAAATTGTCAGCACGGAGCAGACGGCGGCTCACGCGGGCGCGCACGGCGCTGCGGCGGCGAGCGATGTGCCTGTGGATATAAAATACCACTATTGCACGGAGTTTATAATCAACAAGGACAACCAAAGGCGCAAGGTGACGCAGTTCCGCTCTGCTATCTCTGAAAAGGGCGACTGTATGCTGGTTATCGATGACGAGGATATTGTAAAGGTGCATATCCACACAAACCACCCCGGCTGTGTAATCGAGCAGGCGTTAAAGCTCGGCGAGCTTACCAACCTTAAAATTGACAACATGAAGTATCAGCACGATTCAAAGGTTATAACCGCGGAGCAGTCGGCGGCAACAGAGGCGAAGGCAGCGGCCGCAAAGCCGAAAAAGAAGTTCGGATTCGCGGCAGTGTCGGCGGGCAGCGGACTGACGGAGCTGTTCCGCTCACTTGATGTTGACGAGATTATCGAGGGCGGACAGACAATGAATCCCAGTACGGAGGAGCTGCTCTCGGCGGTTGAAAGGATTCCCGCGGAGACGGTGTTTATCCTTCCCAACAATAAGAATATAATAATGGCGGCGGAGCAGGTTGCACCGCTGACCAAAAAGGATATACGGGTAATTCCGACAGTTAATATCCCGCAGGGGATAACCGCCGTATCGGCGTTTGACGATTCGCTTTCGGCGGACGATAATGCCGCGGCAATGACCGAGCTTTGCGCGGAGGTCAAGTGCGGACAGGTGACCTATGCGGCGCGCGATACCGTTCTTGACGGTACGGAAATCAAAAAGGGCGACTGTCTGGGAATCTGCGGCAGCAGCATTGACTGCGTGACCGACAGCCCGGAGAAGGCGGCAGCCGCGCTTGCGGAGGAAATGACGGACGATGATTCGGGCATTATATCGGTGTATTACGGCGCAGACGTTGACGCGGACACCGCACAGGCGCTTGCGGACAGCCTTGCCGAAAAATATCCGGAGCTTGATGTGTCGCTCAACTTCGGCGGTCAGCCGGTGTATTGTTATATAATATCAGTCGAGTAAATTTCAGTAATATAAAACGGTTAAATATTCCGTATAAAAAGTTTAATCAAAGGGCG
Organism: uncultured Eubacteriales bacterium; assembly: GCA_900552305.1. Lineage (GTDB taxonomy): Bacteria > Bacillota > Clostridia > Monoglobales > Monoglobaceae > UMGS1494. The sequence goes on along the minus strand of URZD01000077.1, from coordinate 3,025 downwards.
GTGTATGTTTACACCGCTTTTGCAATTTCAATCCGTAAACCCGCGGGAGGCGGCTTTTGAAGGAGGGCAGAAAATGAGACTGACTGACGGTATTCAGTATGTAAAGGGAATAGGCGAGGCGCGTGCGAAGCTGTTCGCAAGGCTCGGTATCAGAACGGTTTCCGACCTTATCTATCATCTTCCGCGCGCCTGTGAGGACCGCTCGGAGATAAAACAGATTGCGGAGCTTATGGATGGCGAAACGGTATGCGTCAGCGGCTCTCTTGCACAGGGCGTGCGCTCGTTCCGCGGCAGAAACCGCGTCCATATAACTCAAACCGCTGTCAGTGACGGCAGCGGAATAATGCGTGTGACATGGTTCAACGCGCCGTATATGGCGGCAAACCTGACAAAAAGCAGCAGTTTTACCTTCTACGGCACGGCGGCGTATAAGGGAGGCGGCTTTGAAATGGTAAACCCTGTCATTGAATCGAATACCGACAGCGGCTCGGGCAAAACAGGCAGAATTATCCCGATTTACCCCGCGACCGCGGGACTTAACCAAACCGCGCTGCGAAACGCGATAAAGACCGCGCTGGCATCTCTTTCCGAAATGCCGCGGGATATTATTCCGCCGGGCATAAGGGAGGAATACGACCTTATGCCGATTGACTGCGCTCTGCGCACAATCCATATGCCGGAGGATTTTGAAAGCTACAGCGATGCGCGGCGGCGGCTCGCGTTCGAGGAGCTTTTGGTTCAGCAGGCGGGACTTTGCGTTCTCGGCAGTGAACGCAAAAAGTATTTTGCCGCGCCGTTTTCCGACGTCCACTGTATAAAGGAGTTTGCGGCGGCGCTGCCGTTTGAGCTGACAGGGGCGCAAAAGCGCGTCATAAACGAGATATGTGCCGACCTTATGCAAAAAACGCCCATGAACAGGCTTGTTCAGGGCGATGTGGGCAGCGGCAAAACAATGGTTGCCGCTGCGGCAATGTTTGCAGCCGTCCGCTCCGGATTTCAGGCGGCACTCATGGCTCCGACCGAGATTTTGGCAAATCAGCATTATGCTAATCTGAAAAAGCTGTTTTCGCAGTTCGGCTTTGAAACAGTGCTGCTTTGCGGCGGCATGCCCGCGGCTGAAAAACGCGCCGCACTGGCGAAAATTGCCTCGGGAGAGGCGAATATAATTATCGGAACTCATGCGCTCCTTACGGAAACGGTCAAATTTGACCGTCTTAACCTTGTAATAACGGACGAGCAGCACCGCTTCGGCGTGCGCCAGCGCACCGCGCTGACGGGCAAGGGCGGCGGCACTCACACGCTCGTAATGACCGCGACACCTATCCCCAGAACGCTCTCGCTGATTCTGTACGGCGACCTTGACGTGTCGGTGATTGACGAGCTGCCGCCGGGCAGAAAGCCGATTGAAACCTTCAGCGTTACGGAGGGAATGAGAAAGCGCGTGTATTCGTTCATCGCAAAAAACATCAGCGAGGGCAGACAGGTGTATATCGTATGCCCGCTTGTGGAGGAGTCGGAGACACTCACCGCCAAGTCCGCGGTCGAGTACGCGGAAAAGCTGAAAAAAGAGGTTTTTCCTCATTATAATATAGACGTTATCCACGGCAAGCTGAAGGCGAAGGACAAGGAGGAGGTAATGCGGCGCTTTACCTCGGGCGAGACGAATATCCTTGTCGCAACAACGGTTATTGAGGTAGGCGTTGATGTCCCAAACGCAACGGTCATGGTTATCGAGAACGCGGAGCGGTTCGGACTTTCACAGCTGCACCAGCTGCGCGGCAGAATAGGCAGGGGCAGCCACAGCTCCTACTGTATAATGTTTTCAAATAACGGAAAGCTGGCAAAGGAGCGCATGAAGGTGATGTGCGAAACGAATGACGGTTTTAAAATCTCCGAAAAGGATTTGCAGCTGCGCGGCCCCGGCGAATTCTTCGGCGTGCGCCAGCACGGACTTCCGGAGCTTAAAGCGGCAGACCTCGCCTGCGACATGATTTTGCTTAAACAGGCGCAGGACGCGGCGCATAAAATCACCGCGACCGACCCAAGCCTTTCCTCGGCGGAGAACAGACCGCTCAGAGAGCGCATAGGCTCACGGTTTTCCGAGGTCAGCGAAAGCGGAATATTCAATTAGAACCGTAGCCGCAGTCTGTGCGGCTATGCGCGCGCAGCCGAATTTTTGTTGATTACAATCAGAATGAATATAGACAAAACGGAGATAACCGCCCACGAAACAAACATGGGAAGGTAGCCGAAATGCTTTATTACAGCGCTGTATACCGCGCTTGACACTCCCGCGCCGAAATAGGTGGAAAAGTCGGTTGTTCCGCTTACCGAGGCGGTGTTTCCCGTGTCCGAGTAGCGCAGGGGGTATATGCTGAGCACAGATGTGTTTATAACTGAAACCGCCGCATAGATGATTCCGAGAGCAAGCACGGAAAAGAAAATTCCTATGCTGCCCGCGCAGAGGAATACGGCAGCGGCGGCACAGACTGCGAATGCCGCAAGCGAAACCTTGTTTTCGTCCTTGCCGCACAGTCTGAACAAGGTCGGGTAAATTCCGCGCCCCAAAAGACCGATTGCGGGTATGAGCAGAATATAGTACGAGGATTTTGTCAGGTCGGCTGCGTACACATCGGCAACATAAACAGCCATCCAAAGACCGATGTTTTCCTTCATAACGCCGTGAGCCGCCGCCGCGCCGTTCATCGGCATCAGCTCACGGTTTTTAAGGACGGAAAATGCGGAGCTGCGGCGCTTGACCGCCGATGCGCCGCCGATTTCCCTTACTGCGGCATATGTCAGAATACCCATAACAAACGTAAGAGCGCCGGGAACGATAAAGGCATAACGTATTCCGAAACACTCAATAAAAAGGGTGTTGACTATGATGCCGAGAATGTTTCCGACCGCAACGGAGGTAATCATCACGGACATTTTCTGTTTTGCGGCTTGCTCGTCATAAACCGCGGTAACGGAACCCAAAACCGAACTCCACAGCATTGACTGCGCGGACGCTACATCGCGA
>URZD01000076.1 GCA_900552305.1 uncultured Eubacteriales bacterium | reverse complement strand
TGTTTTCAAGATTTTCGCGCAGCTCCTTAACCCCGCTCTTTATCTCGTCATACACGGACTCATCGTCCTCCTCGATTGCAAGAGCGACAAGGGTCGTCATGTCCTCCCACATTTCGTGAAGGGCATTGTATTTTTCTATCTTGCTTTTCAGACCCTTTATTCTCTGAAGGATTTTTCCCGCCGCATCCATATCGCTGTAAAAGTCGGGGTCGGCGGTCTTTTTGTCAAGCTCCGCAATTTCCTGCTCGGTCTTTTCTATGTTAAAGTGAATCCCTCAAATCCGTAATATCCTTCTTCATTCCGTCAAGCTCTATCTTGTACTCGTCAAACTCTATCATGCTATCACATCCTTAAATATTAAATATATAAATTATTACTGATTTGCCTCGTCCTTACCAAGACAACAGTGCTTATACTTCTTGCCGCTGCCGCACGGACACGGGTCGTTTCTTCCGACCCTCTCCGACTTGACAACCGGCTTTTTCTGAACCGTGCCGTCACCGCCAAGGTTTTCCGCAACAGGCTTTGCCACCTGCTGACGCTCTATCTGTGACTGCGGCACAACGTGGAACAGATACTTGATTGTTTCCTCCTTGATTACCGCAATCATTTCCTCAAACATATCCATTGCTTCGAACTTATATTCGATAACCGGGTCGCGCTGAGCGTATGCGCGCAGATTTATACCCTGGCGGAGCTGCTCCATGCTGTCTATGTGATCCATCCACTTTGCATCGACAACCCTCAAAAGTATTACTCGTTCAACCTCGCGCATATTGTCGCCGAACATAGCCTCGCGCTCCTTGTAACGCTCCTCCGCCTTCTCGGTCATGATTTCCGTAAGGCTTTCGACCGTCATATGGTCAATGTCATGGGCGTCAAAGTCGTAGTCGCTTTCGTCAAACGGCATAAACTCCTCGTTTAGCTGCTCCTTTATCGAATCCCACTGCCATTCCTCCGCGTCCGCCGCGCCGCCTGTGTTGCGTGTGATTATATTCTCGATTACGCTCCTCATCATGTTGAGAATTGTCGGTCTTAAATCCGCATCGTCCAGAACGTCGTTTCTCTGCTTATAGATAATCTCTCTTTGCTGATTGTTTACATCGTCATAGTTAAGAACGTGCTTACGGATGTCAAAGTTACGGCCCTCGACTCTTTGCTGAGCGGTTTCTATCGAATTGGAAACCAGCTTGCTCTCGATAGCCTCGTCCTCCTCAAAGCCGACCATTTCCATAATTCTGTTTATCTTGTCGGCTGCGAACAGACGCATAAGGTCGTCCTCAAGCGACAGGAAAAATCTTGATTTTCCGACATCGCCCTGACGTCCCGCACGTCCGCGCAGCTGGTTGTCTATACGTCTGCTCTCGTGGCGTTCCGTACCTATTATATAAAGGCCGCCCGCCTCAAGAACTTCCTTCTGCTCCGGCTCAATCTCCGCCTTGTATTTGTTATTCAGCTCGCGGAAGGTGTTTCTTGCGTTGATTACCTCCTCGTCATCGGTCTCCGCAAAGCCGGTAGCCTGTACAATCTGCTCCGGAGTGAACCCAAGACGCTCCATTTCCTTCTTTGCAAGGAATTCCGCATTACCGCCGAGGACAATATCGGTACCGCGGCCCGCCATGTTGGTCGCGATTGTTACCGCGCCTTTTTTACCCGCCTGCGCGATAATCTCGGCTTCCTTCTCGTGCATCTTCGCGTTGAGCACGTTATGCTTTATTCCGCGGCGTTTGAGCATTGCGCTCAGCTGCTCGGATTTCTCGATTGAAACCGTACCGATAAGAACAGGCTGACCCTTTTCGTGAGCCTTGACTACTTCCTCGATTACCGCATTGAATTTCGCCTTTTCCGTCTTGTAGATAAGGTCGGGCAAATCCTCTCTTTTAAGCGGCTTATTGGTCGGGATAACGACTACGTCCAGCTTGTATATCTCCTGAAATTCGTCCTCCTCGGTCTGTGCCGTACCGGTCATACCGGAAAGCTTTGAGTAAAGTCTGAAGAAGTTCTGGAAGGTTATCGTCGCAAGGGTTTTGCTCTCGTTCTCGACCTTTACGCCTTCCTTTGCTTCGATAGCCTGGTGAAGTCCGTCGCTGTAGCGTCTGCCGAACATAAGACGTCCGGTAAACTCGTCAACGATTATTACCTGTCCGTCCTTAACAACATAGTCCTTGTCGCGGCGCATAATTCCGTTTGCCTTTATCGCCTGGTTTATGTGGTGCGAAATCGTCATGTTATCCGGGTCGGTAAGATTATCGACGTTAAACGCGCGCTCCGCCTTTTTCACGCCCTCCGGGGTGAGAACAGCCGTTTTCGCCTTCTCGTCAACAACGTAGTCAACGTCGCCGTAAACCTCCTCGTCCTCCTCCTTGGAGTCGGTTTCAACAACCCTGCGGCATTTCAGCGATTTTGCGAATATATCCGCCCGGTCGTAAAGCGCGGTTGACTTGTCGCCCATGCCCGAGATAATAAGCGGCGTTCTTGCCTCGTCGATAAGTATGCTGTCCACCTCGTCCACGATTGCGTAGTGATGACCTCTCTGGACGCGGTTTTCCTTGTATATAACCATATTGTCGCGGAGATAGTCAAAGCCCATCTCGTTATTTGTGCCGTAGGTTATGTCCGCCGCGTATGCCGCACGGCGCTCCGCGTTGTCCTTCTCATGTATTATCAGACCGACCGAAAGTCCGAGGAAGCTGTAAAGCTTACCCATCCACTCGCTGTCGCGCTTTGCAAGGTAGTCATTGACCGTTACGATATGAACGCCCTTGCCGGTCAGCGCGTTGAGGTATGCCGGCAGCGTTGCAACCAGCGTTTTACCTTCGCCTGTTTTCATCTCGGCAATTCTGCCCTGGTGAAGGACTATACCGCCGATGACCTGAACGCGGAAATGCTTCATTCCCAGAACTCGCCAAGCCGCCTCGCGGCAAACCGCAAACGCCTCGGGGAGTATATCCTCGGTTGTTTCGCCGTTTTTAAGCCTTTCTTTGAATATGTCCGTCATTGCGCGCAGCTCCGAATCGGTTTTCTTTTCCATTTCGCCCTCCAGCGCCATAACGCTGTCGGCAATCGGGTATATACGTTTCAGCTCTCTGTCGCTGTAGGTACCCACGATCCGTTCTATAAAACTTTTTACACTCATTATTTAACCTCCGTAACGCATATGTATCCAATCTACATATAATCCTAATTATTATATCATACTTTTTTCTAATATACAAGTATTGTAACAAAATATTAACATCATTTACCGTTTTTTTAACGCCGAAAAAAATCGAATATGAAAATATACTCAAAAAAAGCGCGGCAGAGTCACGTTTTCGACCCCGCCGACGCTTTTTGGGGCGTTAACCGAAAGGACGTAATCCGATATTATGTTCGGCTCGCGTTCGCTAACGAACTCCGATTTTGAAAGACGGATTTCCGTTTTCGCCGTGTGAAATACCTGACAATCTTAATCTATCAGTGTTTTCCAATTCTCCGCAAGGTGCGCGGCAAAGCACATCTCAATCTGTTCTCTTGTATTTTTCTCCTCCGCAAGCTCGGGCAGCTCATCAAGACCGAAATATCCGCTTCCGACCGTTTCGGAATTTGCAGCAAAGCTGCCGCCTTTTTTGGTACACATCACAAACACCTTGCATATTTTATACGCGTATACGGGAAGGTTGTGCTTATCTCTGTCCTGAACGGCAATCACAAAGTCGAGGTCGGCGTCAAGTCCCGCCTCCTCCTTTACCTCTTTAAGCGCGTTTTCCATGACCGACAAATCCACATCAACCCAGCCGCCGGGCAGCGACCATTTGCCGTCATTCTCCCTAACAAGCAGGATTTTTCCATCCTCAAACAGTGCGGCGCGGGTGTCCAGTTTTGGCGTTTGATAGCCTGTTTCGCAGCAAAAAATGTCGCGTACCTTTTCAAGCGGTATATCGGTTTTATACGCAAGCATTTCCGCGGATATTTCGCGTATGCGTTCGTATCTCTCCAAATCGAATTTATCCTTGCCGTAAAAAAGTCCCGCCTGCGCGATTGATTGCAGTTCTACCGCCCAACTCAGCCATTTTTCGTTGTTTTCCATCGCTTTTCGCTCTCCTCTTTGCCTGAATATTTATCAGACTTACTATACCACAAAGCGAAGAAAAAATCAATCTCGGCGCGTTATGGAATATTTTTCATAAAAAGGTATATAATATGTATAGGACAAGACGTTTAAAATTTCGGAACCATCCGGTCCGCCAAGACGGACGAAAAACAAAAGAGGGAGTGACCGTTATGAATACAGGATTTGAGAATATGTTTGCCGCGGCGTCGGACAAGGCCCGCGAGCTGAAAGAGCTGTCCGCGGAGCTTTTATGCAGTCTTACCGAGGGCAGACACTATGTACTTAATCTGTGCTTTGCGGCAAAAAGTAACCGAAACCGCCGCAATTTTACCAAAGACAGTATGACCGAGTTCAGCGCAATAAGCGTGCCAAGCGCCGCGCCCGCGGCGCAGTCTGTTAAAAACAGCTTTGCCGAGCGGCGCAGACTGCGCCTTCTTGCCGAGGCGCGCCGCCAAAAGCTCTGCGAGCTGAAGGAGCATATTGAATACACAAAGTCGGAAATGAACGCCGCCATGTCAAACTTCAACAATGTCACCGAGCCAAAGCTGATTGATTATTATATATACAAAATTCAGTCGGAGCAAAACCGCTACGAGCAGCTTTTGATTGAATACAAAAGCATCGCGGCACAAAAAACGGGAATCTGAAAGGATATTACGGCAAAACAGGTAATTCGGAAAAGTGTTTAGTCAAAAGTGAGCTATTCGGAAAAACATTTCATCAAAGGCGGACAATTTCACCAAAGGTGAGCGAACAGAAGCATTATTTCGTCAAAGTCAGGCACGCCGAAAGGTATTCCGTCACAATCGGACACAACGTAAAAGGTATTCCGTTAAAGTCAGACATAATGTATAGGTATTCCGCCGAGTGCGGACATGATATAAAGCCCCGCGGTCAGTCCGAAAATCGGACAAGCCGCGGGGTCATGTTTTTGGTATTTTTCTCTACACGTTTCGTGACTTTTCCTTGCGTTTCGTGACTTTTCCTTGCGTTTCGCGACTTTTCCTTGCTGCGGTTTTCAGCGTTCCGCTGAATCGCGGCTGTCGGAATCAAAGCCCACAAACCTTTTGCCCTTATACCGCAGCGTACCTTTTTCGGACAAATTGCAGCCTTTGCAGGTATCCTCCGACACCTCAAATGTCATTACGCCGTCCGACGTTCGGAAGGTTACGGTATATTTGTACTCCGTCCGCGGAGGTGCGGATTTTTTCATCACTTCGGTTGCAAAGGTTTGTTTATCCGCAACGGTCGCGGAAACACTTTTCTCCGCCGCGTTACGGTTTTTAATAAATCCGACAAAAAATCCCACTGCGATAACCGCCGCCAAAACCGCAAACACAGCATTGACCGCCACGCCAAAGGCATTTCCCATAATCCTCACTCCCATTCCGCACAAATCGGGTTATATACAAAACCGACAAGTCAAAACCAAAAAAGGATTCCGATTATATGCACCGCGACTTCACGGAATATATAAACCGAAATCCTCTCTATTTTTCAAATATTCAGCCGCGGCATTTTCAAAACCGCTTTAAAGCCTTATAAAACTTAGTTGCCCGATGTCATCTTTGCAACTTCAGCCGCAAAATCGTCAACCTTCTTTTCAAGACCCTCGCCCTTTTCAAGACGTGCAAACTTAACAACCTCAACGGTTGTGCCAATTTCGTTGCCTATGTTTTTAAGGAACTGAGCAACGCTCATATCGCCGTCCTTGATGTACGGCTGGTCAACAAGGCAAACTTCCTTGTAGAACTTCTTAATACGTCCGCCAACCATCTTTTCAACGATTGCTTCCGGCTTGCCCTCGTTAAGAGCCTGTGCTTTAAGGATTTCCTTTTCCTTTTCAACAACCTCTGCGGGAACCTCGTCCTCTTTTACATAGCGGGGCATAACAGCCGCAATCTGCATTGCGATATCCTTTGCCGCAGCCTTGAAAGTTTCGTCCGCTGCCTTTGCGTCGTCGCCGAGCTTGAAGTTTACAAGAACGCCGATTCTGCCGCCGCCGTGAACGTAAGCCTCGTTTACGCCCTCGTAACGCTCAAAACGGCGAAGATTCATATTCTCACCGATTGTAGCGATTTTCTCTGTAAGAGCTTCGCCAACCGTCTGTGTATCGTTGAGCTTTGTATTTTTAAGAGCTTCAACGTCAGCGGGGTTTGTCTTTGCAATGCACTCCGCAACGGAGCTTACAAAGTTCTGGAAGTCCGCGTTCTTTGCAACAAAGTCCGTCTCTGTGTTGATTTCAACAACAACGCCGACATTGCCGAAAACAGAAGCGTTTACAAGACCTTCTGCCGCTATTCTGCCCGCCTTCTTTGCAGCGGTCGCAAGACCCTTCTCTCTCAGAAACTCAACAGCCTTGTCCATATCGCCGTCGGTTTCTGTAAGAGCCTTTTTACAATCCATCATACCGCAGTTTGTCATCTCTCTGAGAGTTTTTACATCCTGTGCAGTAAATGCCATTTTATCTTCACTCACTTTCTGTATAATTCAAATTCAATAGGGAAGGCGCGCCCGCCGAAAAACATCGCCGCCCGCAAGCCGTTCCGTAAAGAGGCGCCGTCCGCCGCGGAATACGCACACGGCAGACCTTCGCCCTATAAATTCGTCTTCATTATAATTATATCCGACAAATTCGTTATAATTTATTAAGGAAATTATTCCTCAATCATGTCAAGAGAAACGTCATCGCTTTCAGCCTCAGCCTCGTCGCTGTCAGCTGCAGCCATTTCCTCGCCCTGCTTGCCCTCGATAATAGCGTTACCGATAGTAGAAACGATAAGCTTTACCGCACGGATAGCGTCATCGTTACCCGGAATCGGATAATCAGCTTCCTCCGGGTCGCAGTTTGTATCAACGATAGCGATTACCGGAATACCGAGCTTGTGAGCCTCTGCAATAGCGTTCTTTTCCTTTCTTGGGTCAACAACAAAGATTGCGGAAGGAAGCTCCTTCATTTCCTTTATACCGCCCATGAACTTCTCAAGACGCTCTTCCTCAAGGTTGAGCTTAAGAACTTCCTTCTTGGGAAGAAGCTCCATTGTACCGTCCTCTCTCATCTTCTTGAGCTGATAAAGTCTGTCAATTCTCTTTTTGATTGTCTTAAAGTTGGTGAGCATACCGCCGAGCCATCTTGCGTTTACAAAATACATACCTGTTCTCTCGGCTTCCTCGCGGATTGCGTCCTGAGCCTGCTTCTTTGTTCCCACAAAAAGAACCGTGCCGCCCTCTGCCGCAATGTCGCGTACAAAATAGTATGCCTCCTCGATTTTCTTTACGGTTTTCTGCAAATCGATAATGTAGATACCGTTTCTTTCCGTAAAGATGTACTCCGCCATTTTAGGATTCCAACGGCGTGTCTGATGTCCGAAGTGAACACCTGCTTCCAAAAGCTGTTTCATCTGAATTACTCCCATGATTTTACACCTCCAAAAGTTTTATACCTCCACCGCAATCGCCTTGAATCGGGGAGCTGTCATGGGTAAAAGCAGCACGCCCCCGCCAATCCTGCGGTGTGTGTATTTTTTATATGCGAATTTTTCCGCAAAGCCGCGGACAAAACCCGACATTTAAGCATTATACCACTATTTTCCCGCGTTGTCAAGCGTTTTATCCGAATTTATTATATTTTCACGCAGAATTACACATTTTCGGATATATTTATAAGGAAGTTTATTGTGCAGGCTGACGATTTTTTCCTTCTTCCGTTGAAAAACGGCGGCTTGTATGATATACTAAATAAACGGGATATACTAATACCGTAAAAAACATCGTTGAAGGGTGGGCGGCAGGATGAAAATCGAACATTTAAAATATGCTCTGGAGGTAGAAAAAACAGGTCTTATTTCAAAGGCGGCGGAGAATCTGTATATGCAGCAGCCGCACCTGAGCAAAGCAATCAAGGAGCTTGAGGCAAACATCGGCATAAAAATTTTCAACCGTACCTCAAAGGGCGTTGTTCCGACAAAGGACGGCGCGGAGTTCCTTGTCTATGCGCGCGGAATTGTCGAGCAGGTCGAGGAAGTCGAGCAGATGTACAAGCACCGCGACCCCGACACCCACAAATTTGACGTTTCCGTTCCCATGGCGTGCTATGTGGCTCAGGCGTTCATCGAATTTGTCACCGAGCTTGCCGACAGCAAAAGCATTGACATAAGCTATCACGAAACAAACTCGCTGCTTGCGATAAACAGCGTTATAAACAACGACAACAATATCGCAATCATACGCTATCAGAACATCTACGAAAAATATTATCTCCAGTTTTTGGAGGAAAACGACCTTGTTGTCGAGCCTATATGGGATTTTGAGTACCAGCTGATTATGTCGGTGCAGCACCCGCTCGCGGTCGAGAAAAACATCGGATATTCCGATTTGGACGACTATATCGAAATCACGCACGGCTACCTGACGATTCCCTCCATGCCGGTGTCAAAGGCTATGGAGATGATGCAGCGCAGCCGCGAAAAAAAGGAGATTGCCGTATTCGAGCGCGAAAGCCAGTTCGAGCTGCTGCGCAACATTCACACAACCTATATGTGGACGTCGCCGACCCCCGCGAACATTCTGAACACAATGCCGCTTGTCGAGAAAAAATGTAACGTCGAAAACAACCGCTACAAGGACGTTCTTATCTATCGCAGAGGTTACAAGCTTAACCGACAGGAAAAACTTTTTGTCACTATTGTCAAAAAAGTTGTGAAAAAGCTACAAAGAGAACGGGCTTAAAAAGGTAAAAATATACAAAAATGCCATACCCTTTTTGGAATAACACTATTCTGAATTGGGTATTTTCTTTTTGCGGAATTTGTGATAAAATGTAATCACATCATGAGAAAGAGAGGAAAAAGGCGAATGAAGAGCTTTGAACAATGGAACGGCTTTGAAGGCCGTATCTGGAAAGAGGAAATAAATGTAAGAGAGTTTATACAAAAAAACTATAAACCCTACGACGGCGACGAGAAATTTCTCGTAGGACCGACAGAAAACACAAACAAGCTATGGGGCAAGCTCCAGGAGCTGCAGAAGGAGGAGCGCGCAAAGGGCGGCGTTCTTGATATGGATACAAAAATCGTATCTACACTGACATCGCACGCGCCGGGCTACATCGGCGAGGACACAAAGGACATCGAGGCTGTAGTCGGACTTCAGACCGACAAACCGCTTAAAAGAGCGTTCATGCCGTTCGGCGGAATCAAGATGGCGGAGCAGGCCTGCGAAACCTACGGATATACTCCCGACCCCGAGCTGCACAAGATATTCACAAAATACAGCCGCACTCATAACGAGGGTGTTTTCAGCGCATACACTCCCGAGATGAAGAAGGCAAGACACAACAAGATTATAACGGGTCTTCCGGACACATACGGCAGAGGCAGAATCGTCGGCGACTACCGCCGCGTTGCGCTTTACGGTATTGACTTCCTTATCGAAGAAAAGCAGAAGGATTTTGCAAACTGCGGCGACGGCACAATGACCGACAACGTTATCAGACAGCGCGAGGAGCTTACGCTTCAGATTAACGCTCTCAAAGGCTTAAAGGAAATGGCTGCGTCCTACGGCTTTGATATTTCACAGCCTGCCGCAAATGCAAAAGAGGCTGTACAGTGGCTGTACTTCGGCTACCTCGGCGCAATCAAGACGCAGAACGGCGCGGCAATGAGTATCGGTCGTATCTCAACCTTCCTTGATATATATATGGAAAGAGATATGGCTGCGGGCAAGCTGACCGAGGAA
>URZD01000075.1 GCA_900552305.1 uncultured Eubacteriales bacterium | reverse complement strand
ATTACATGGAAAACAGATACAGATTCCGGTATCTACACTGTTGAAGGTAAAGAGTTTGGTATGATGAGATTTATGTTTGGCGCTAAGGACGTTGACGCAGTCACAAACATAGGTATCAAATATATCAAATTAAACACAGCCGGTACGATAGACTCAAACGGCAAAAAAGTTGAAGCTACAGTCGCAACCGGTACAAACGCTGTTCAAGGCGATATTTACGGAATGGAAACAACTGACACAAACAACTATTATGCGGCTGCATTTATTACTGTAGGCGGCAAAACACACTGGTCAGCGCCGATTTCCTGCAAATTGAACACAGCGCAGAAGTTCACCAAATACGCTCCCACAACACCGGCAGGAGGTGAAAACTAATGAAAAAGAATTACATTTCACCCGAGTTCAATGCGGTACGTTTTAATGCGGAGGATATTATCCGCACAAGCGCAGAGCCGACTGATAAAGAGCAGCCAAAAACGATGACCGTAGAACAAGGTTTTACGGTTGCAAATGTTGCGGATCAGACAATAGACGTTTTCAAATAATAAGGGATAAAAACACCCCACAGGGCGGCGGTTTTCCGCCGCTCTGATTTTTTTACGAAAGGATTTTTTGCATGAAAAAATTTATAATTACGCTTATTGTATGTATTGCGCTTGTTTCCTCAATTACCGCCCTTGCGGCTGACGAAATCACAGTTACCGTAAACGGCGAGGTTTTGGAAACTCCCATTGCGCCGCAGCTTGTCAACGACAGAACTATGCTGCCCATGCGCGCGATTTTTGAAAAGCTCGGCGCACAGGTCACATGGTTTGAGTCAGACCAAATTATTTTTGCAACAAAGGGTAACTCTCTTATAACCCTTCAAATAGGCACGCCTACAATGTCGGTACAGACCACTGACAGCAGTGCAAACAATATAGTCACACTTGATACCGCGCCGTATATTGACGGCGACTATACTCTCGTTCCCGTCCGCGCGGTTGCGGAGTCTCTCTCCGCCCGGGTTGACTGGTCGGACGAAACGCAAACCGTAAGCATTACCACAAAACAGTAAAAATCGGTTTGCGGAGCGTATAAGCAAAACACGGCAGAGGTCATTTTCATGACCTCTGCCGTGTTTATTTTTAAAATAAATTGTGACCGAAAAGCTACAGTGTGCAGCAAATAACATCAAATCAGGCTCGGTCAAAGATACCGTCAATATATTCGCACGCGGCAAGTGCGGCAACAGTGCCGTCACTTACGGCTGTGGTGAGCTGGCGAAAGCTCTTTGTTCGGCAGTCACCCGCGGCAAATATGCCGGGGACATTGGTTGTACAGCCTTCGCCGGAGCGTATATATCCGTTTTCGTCAAGGTCGATAACAGCCTTAAAAATATCATTTTGCGGCAGCTGACCTATGGCAACAAACAAGCCGTTTATGTCAAGCGGAGTTTTTGCGCCTGTTTTGAGGTTTGTTACCTCAATTCCGTCAAGGACGGGCGAGCCGTGAACGTGTGTTACCGCCGCATCAAGAATAAAATGTATATTTTCTTTTTCCTGTGCGCGTTTTACGATTTTGTTCTCTGCGCGAAAGCCGTCGCGGCGATGAATAAGATAGACTTTTTCTGCAATGTCAGAAAGGTATAGCGCGTCCTCCAATGCTGTGTTGCCGCCGCCGACAACCGCAACGCGTTTACCCTTGTAAAATGCGCCGTCACATACCGCGCAGAAGGATATACCGCTGCCAATCAGAGCATCCTCGCCGTCAAGTCCGAGATGTCTGTGCTTTACGCCCGCGGCAATTATAACGCTTTTTGCGGTGTATTCATTCGAGTCGGTGATTACGGTTTTTATATCTCCGTCACGCAGCTCGACGGCGGTTTCAAACTCAACCGCAGCGCCTGCCGAAAGAACCTGTTCCACAAGGCTGTCGGCAAATTCCGCGCCGCTCATCGCTTTTTGACCGGGGTAATTTTCAACGCAGCTTGTATAAACAATCTGACCGCCGAAGCCGGAGCCTTCAAGAACGAGCGCGGTTTTGCCCGCACGCTGCGCATAAAGCGCGGCGGTAAGTCCTGCGGGACCGCCGCCTATTATTATAATGTCATACATGGTATTATCAGTCCTTTGCGATTTATGAAGTAAATTTTTATATAGGTTTAGAATTATTATATCCCGAAAGCGGATTAAAAACCGTAAATTGCTTTCGGGATATTTTGTTTTTTATTTGCTTTCGGCGAATTTTTTTATTTCGGACGCGCCCGCATATTTGCGGAATCCGCTGCCGTTTGTTACAATCAGCGTCGGAGCCTGTCGTACCTCAAAGCTCTCGGTCTGCTCCGCATTTTCCTCTGCGTCAACCTTCACAAAATCAACTCCGGATTTTTCAAGCACGGAAACCGCGATTCGGCAGTTCGGACAGGTTTTTGTCGTAAAGAGCATGATTTTTTCAGGCTCACATTCCGACCCTGCTGTGCTTTCGGAAGGCGCGGTACATTCAGCACCCGCGCGGTAT
This sequence comes from uncultured Eubacteriales bacterium, assembly GCA_900552305.1. Classification (GTDB taxonomy): domain Bacteria; phylum Bacillota; class Clostridia; order Monoglobales; family Monoglobaceae; genus UMGS1494. The sequence goes on along the minus strand of URZD01000075.1, from coordinate 7,333 downwards.
GCCGCGGACTCCTTTTTCTTTTTCAGAACGGAGTTCTTTATGTCATACAGTTTTCTTTCCTTGTATTCCTGTGCTTTGCCGTCGTTCCAGTTGCGTACGGGGCGATAGTAGCCCGTGATACGGCTGTAGACCTCGCAGTCGCCGCCGCAAATCGGACAGGTGTACTGCTCGCCGCTCAGATAGCCGTGCTCGCGGCATACCGAATAGGTCGGTGACAGTGTGTAGTACGGGAGCTTGTAATTCTCCGCAATTCTGCGTACAAGCGTTGCCGCTGCCTTCCAGTCGGGCAGCTTTTCGCCGAGGAAGGCATGAAATACCGTTCCCGAGGTATAGAGCGTTTGCAGCTCGTCCTGTATGTCAAGCGCATCGAAAATATCCGAGGTATAGCCGACCGGCAGATGTGAGCTGTTTGTGTAATACGGCGTGCCGCCCGGCTCCGCTGCGGTTATGATGTCCGGATAGCGTTTTACGTCATGCTTGGCAAGACGGTAGGTTGTGGACTCTGCCGGGGTTGCCTCAAGGTTATAAAGGTCGCCGTATTTTTCCTGATAATCGGAAAGTCGGTCGCGCATATGCGTAAGCACCTTCTTGGTAAATTCCTGCGTTTCCTCATGGGTCATGTCGGCTCTGAGCCAATTTGCGTTAAGTCCGACCTCGTTCATGCCGATAAGTCCGATTGTTGAGAAATGGTTGTCAAACGTGCCCAGATAACGCTTTGTATACGGATAAAGACCCTCGTTAAGCAGTTTTGTAATAACCTCGCGCTTGATTTTGAGCGAACGCGCGGAAATATCCATAAGCCTGTCAAGACGGCGGAAGAAGTCCTTTTCGTCTGCCGCAAGGTAGGCTATGCGCGGCATATTGATTGTAACAACGCCGACCGAGCCGGTGCTTTCGCCGCTGCCGAAGAAGCCGCCGGATTTCTTTCTCAGCTCGCGGAGGTCAAGACGAAGGCGGCAGCACATACTGCGGACGTCGCTCGGCTCCATTTCGCTGTTGATGTAATTTGAAAAATACGGAGTTCCGTATTTTGACGTCATCTCAAATAAGAGCTTGTTATTTTCGGTTTCCGACCAGTCGAAGTCCGAGGTGATTGAATATGTCGGAATCGGGTACTGGAAGCCGCGGCCGTTTGCATCGCCCTCAATCATTACCTCGATAAATGCTTTGTTTATCATGTCCATTTCCGCCTTGCAGTCCTTGTAACAGAAGTCAAGCTCCTTGCCGCCGACAATTGCGGGCAGCTCCGCAAGGTCTGCGGGAACGGTCCAGTCAAGAGTGATGTTTGAGAACGGCGCCTGTGTTCCCCAGCGGCTCGGCGTGTTTACACCGTAAACAAAGGACTCGATACACTTTTTCACCTGGTCGTAATTAAGGTTGTCCACCTTAACGAACGGTGCGAGGTATGTGTCGAACGAGCTGAACGCCTGTGCGCCCGCCCACTCGTTTTGCATTATGCCGAGGAAGTTGACCATCTGATTGCAAAGCGTTGCAAGGTGGCTTGCGGGGGAGGAGGTAATTTTGCCCGAAACTCCGCCAAGACCCTCCTGAATCAGCTGTTTAAGCGACCAACCCGCACAGTAGCCTGTGAGCATGGAAAGGTCGTGGATATGTATGTCCGCATTGCGGTGCGCGTTTGCGATTTCGTCATCGTAAATCTCGCTCAGCCAGTAGTTAGCGGTGATTGCGCCCGAGTTGCTGAGGATAAGACCGCCGACCGAGTATGTAACGGTGGAGTTTTCCTTAACACGCCAGTCGTTGATTTTTACATAGTTGTCCACAACCTCCTTATAGTCAAGAATGGTGGACTTCATGTTACGCATTTTTTCATGCAGGCGTCTGTAGAGAATGTACGCCTTTGCCACATCCGCATATCCAGCCTGAACAAGCACTGATTCCACGCTGTCCTGGATTGACTCGACCGCGATTTCGTTATTCTCAACCTTAGGCTCGAAATCAGCCGTAACCTTGAGCGCAAGGAAATCGATAATGTTTTGGTTAAACTGTTTATTCTGCGCCTCAAACGCTTGTTTTATAGCGCTGCTGATTTTTGAAAGCTCAAATTCAACTGTTTTTCCGTCTCTTTTTTTTACACAATACAAACCTTATACCCCCTATGAAAATTTTATAAAATAATAATGTCAAGACTATCCTCTTATCTCCGCGGCGGGAATGTTTTCCCTTGCCGCGCTCAAAAGCACGGCAAGCTCCGCGGCGTCAAAGCCGTGCAGACCCTTTACCATAACGCCGTCGCTTTCCTTGTATGGCTGAATAAAATACCGTTCTTCTCCCGAAAGCATTTTTGTAATTTCGCGAATATCATCGGCGTTGTGAAATTCGCGCGCAACGGTGGTGCGAAATTCGTGGTCTATGCCGCAGCTTTTTATGTACTCGATGCTTTCTAAAATTTTGTCCGTGTCAACCTCGGCAAGACCGACTGTAGCCGCGTATTTTTGCGGCGAGTTTTTGACGTCCATTGCGATGAAATCACAAAAACCGCTTTCGGTAAAACTGCGCAGTCTGTCAGGCATATAACCGTTTGTGTCAAGCTTGACAGAAAAACCCATGCCGTGAATTTTTTTTGCAAACTCCGTAAGGTCGCTTTGTAAAAGCGGCTCTCCGCCGGAAATGCAAACGCCGTCAAGGCGTCCCGTGCGTTTTTTGAGAAAAGAGAAAAATTCGTCGTCGGTAATTTTGTTAAGCCCCGTTTTTTTTACAAGGTCACTGTTGTGACAGAACGGACAACGGAAATTGCAGCCGCCGGTGAACGCCGTGCAGGCAAGCCGACCGGGAAAATCAAGCAGCGTAAGCTTTATTAGTCCGTATATCTCCATGTTTATCAGTCCTTTCGGGTAACACAATATCTTGTTGCAAAAAATGGAGCGAAACACTACATATGCTATTATATACCATGTATATATAAAAGTCAATAGTAATTTATAAAGATAAAATGTGATTGGCGTTAAATGCGGACGAAAAAAAATACATACCGCGCGGCGGGAGCGGAAGTGAGCGAAAAATATGTCGAAAAAAATTTTTTTGCGGTCGGCTGAATTTTATTCGCCGACCGCAAATGTAAAAAACCGCAATTTAAAATTTTTTGATAATCAAAGTGTTTTGTAGTATACGCAAATATCCTCAAAGCCGAGGTCAGTGTGAAAGCCGCCGGGGATTGTGCCGAGGAGGTTAAAGCCGAGCCGCTTGTACAGGCGCCGAGCGTGGATGTTGCCGGCAACAACCGCGTTAAACTGCATGATTTTAAAGCCGAGAGCCTTTGCACTGTTAAGGCAGTCGCACACGAGCTTTTCGCCGATGTGCAGACCGCGGCTTTCCGAGGATACGGCATAGCTCGCGTTTGCTATGTGACCGCACCTGCCGACATTGTTGGGGTGCAGAATATAAAGACCGAGGATTTTGCTGCTTTCGTTATCCAGGGCAACTCCGCAGCGGCTTTGCGCGGCGAAAAACTTTTTTCCGCTTTCGTGCGTAAGACATTCTTCCTGCGGAAAAGCCACGCCTTCACGGACAACCTCGTTCCATATATCAATCATGGCGGGAATATCGGATTCTGTGTATTCCCTTACTGTAATGTTTGTATTCATTGTTACAGACCTCCCTATTATATAGAAGGAATTGGTTTAAATGCGGGATTGGTAAATGCTGTGTGCCTAAATTCTGCGCGCCAAAACCTCTGTTTTTTCCTTTCTGAATTCGCCGAAACGGTCCTCGTCAAGAGCCGTACGAATATCAGCGACAAGATTGTTATAAAATGACAGATTGTGAATTACCGCAAGACGGAGCGCGAGTATCTCGTTCGCCTTAAAAAGGTGGCGGAGGTAGCCTTTTGAAAAATTACGGCAGGTGTGGCAGCTGCAATTTTTGTCAAGAGGCGAGTCGTCACGTTCATATTTTGCATTATTGATGTTTACGATGCCTTCCGAGGTAAAAAGCGTGCCGTGGCGCGCATTTCGGCTCGGCATTACGCAGTCGAAGAAGTCAATTCCGCGGTATACGCCCTCGATAATGTTCACCGGGGTGCCTACGCCCATAAGGTAACGCGGCTTGTCTGCGGGTGCGAACGGTTCGACCGCCTCGATAACGTCATACATAACCTCTGCAGGCTCGCCGACTGCAAGACCGCCGATTGCGTAGCCATCAAGGTCAAGTTCTGTAATCTGCTTCATGTTTTCGATTCTGATGTCATTATATGTGCTGCCCTGATTGATTCCGAACAGCATTTGACGTTTGTTTATTGTTCCGTCAAGAGCGTTAAGGCGCGCAAGCTCGGCTTTGCAGCGTTTGAGCCAGCGCACGGTACGGTCGGAGGACTGCTTTGCGTAGCCGCGTTCCGCGGGATTTTCCATGCACTCGTCAAACGCCATTGCAATGGTGGAGGCGAGGTTTGATTGTATCTGCATGCTTTCCTCCGGCCCCATAAAAATACGGCGTCCGTCAATATGTGATGAGAAAGAAACGCCCTCCTCCCGGATTTTACGCAGCTTTGCAAGCGAGAAAACCTGAAAACCGCCGCTGTCGGTAAGAATGGGTCTGTCCCAGTTCATGAATTTGTGAAGTCCGCCGAGGTCGCGTACGACCTCGTCACCCGGACGGAGGTGGAGGTGGTAGGTGTTGGAAAGCTCTATCTGACAGCCGATTTTCTTAAGGTCAAAGGAATCAAGACCGCCCTTGATTGCGGCGGCTGTTCCCACGTTCATGAAAACCGGCGTCTGAACAGCGCCGTGAACGGTTGTAAACTCGCCGCGGCGCGCGCTGCCCTCTTTTTTGATTATTTTAAACATATTATCTGCCTTTCCGTTTACATACTTAATAGGCAGTCGGACGCAAAGGAATGCCCGACCGCCCTATTATTATAAGGTATTTGTCGGTTTATGTCAATAGGCGGGGAAATGAGAAAAAAACTTTTTGAAAAAAAGTGATTGCGTTATATAAAGCTGCTTTAACAGGTTGGCGGATTTTGAGTATATCGCGGCGAAGATAAAGTGTTAAAAATTCGGGGTCTAATGCGTTGTATGAAAAATATCCACATTGTTAAAGTTTTCCGATAATTAACAATGCGGATAACTCTTCAAAACCGCTGTGTATAATCGTATGAGCCTGTGGATAACTCTGTGGAGATTGTGAATTGTAACGCTTGTGTAACTCCTTTGTAATATTTGAAACGCGATTTCGGCAGTATCCGACAAGATTCCCCGTTTTACCGTATCGTATTGAGCGCGAGAGGGTTTTTGCAAATTTGCACATCAAAGCGGCGGCTTGCGGTTTGGACTTTGTTATTTTTTTTACACATTTACCGCCTGTGCCAACTTGACAAAACGGTCGTTTTTGTATACAATATAAGATAGTATAAATTTTTCTACAGGAGGTAAACACAGCAATATGGGACTTACATTGGCACAAAAGATTATCAAAGACCACCTTGTCTCGGGCGAAATGGTTGTCGGACAAGAGATTTCGATTAAAATTGACCAGACGCTTACCCAGGATTCTACGGGTACAATGGCATATCTTCAGTTTGAGGCTATGGGGATTGACCGCGTTAAAACCGAAAAAAGCGTTGCATATATCGACCACAACACGCTTCAGGCGGGTTTTGAGAACGCGGACGACCACAAATACATACAGACGGTTACCGCAAAGCACGGTATATATTTTTCAAAGCCGGGCAACGGTATTTGTCACCAGGTACAGCTTGAACGCTTCGGCAAGCCGGGAAAAACCCTTCTCGGCTCGGACAGCCATACTCCGACGGGCGGCGGCATAGGTATGCTTGCGATAGGCGCGGGCGGTCTTGACGTTGCGGTTGCGATGGGCGGCGGCGCGTACTATATCACCATGCCTAAAATTATGAAGGTCGAGCTTAAAGGAAAGCTTCGCAAATGGGTTACGGCAAAGGATGTTATTCTTGAGGTTTTAAGACAGATTTCTGTAAAAGGCGGAGTAGGTTATATTCTTGAATACTCCGGCGAAGGCGTAAAAACCCTGTCCGTTCCTGAACGCGCAACAATCACCAACATGGGCGCGGAGCACGGAGCGACAACCTCAATATTCCCGAGCGATGAGGTAACACACGAATTTCTTAAAGCTCAGGGCAGGGAGGAGGACTTCACAGAGCTTCTTCCTGACAGCGACGCGGTTTATGACAAGGTTATCACGGTTGACATGAGCGAGCTTGTTCCTCTTGTGGCAAAGCCGCACAGCCCCGACGCGGTTGATACCTGCGACAATGTGGGCAAAATCAAGGTTGACCAGGTATTCATCGGCAGCTGTACAAATTCGTCATACGCCGATATGATGAAGGTTGCAAAAATCCTGAAGGGCAAGACGGTACACCCGGACGTCAGCCTTGTAATCGGTCCCGGCTCAAAGCAGGTGCTTAATATGCTTGCGGAAAACGGCGCTCTTGCGGATATGATTGACGCGGGTGCGCGTATTCTGGAGTGTGCCTGCGGACCGTGTATCGGCATGGGACAGTCGCCAAAGACAGACGCAATTTCGCTCAGAACGAATAACAGAAACTTCTACGGACGTTCAGGAACCATGTCGGCTCAGGTTTATCTTGTAAGTCCCGAGGTTGCGGCGGTTTCGGCGCTAAGCGGCGTACTCACAAACCCGATGACGCTCGGCGACAGTGTCGACCTTACCGTTGCGCCTGTTGAGCATTTCAAGGTGAACGACAACATGGTTATTCCGCCCGCGCCGACCTCGGCAGAGGTAGAGGTTGTAAGAGGTCCCAACATTCAGCCGTTCCCGATAAATACTCCGCTTGCGGAAAACATCGGCGGCAAGAGCCTTATCAAGGTTGAGGACAATATCACGACCGACCATATTATGCCGTCAAATGCAAAGCTTCTTCCGTACCGCTCGAATATTCCGTATCTTTCGGATTACTGTCTTGCGTCATGCGATAAGGATTTCTCCAAAAAGGCAAAAGCGAACGGCGGCGGATTTATTATTGCAGGCTCCAACTACGGTCAGGGGTCATCGCGTGAACACGCGGCTCTTGTTCCGCTGTACCTCGGCATAAAGGCGGTAATTGCAAAATCGTTTGCAAGAATACACATGGCAAACCTGATTAACAACGGAATACTTCCGCTCACGTTTAAAAATCCCGACGATTACGACAAAATCGAAAAGGATGACGAGCTGTGTCTTGACGGTGTACGCGACTGCATTTTAAACGGTAAGGATATTGTTGTACGCGATGTGACAAAGGGTATTGATATTCCTGTTGACATCACGCTTTCCGACCGCCAAAGACTTATTATGGCGGGGGGGGGGGGGGGGGAGTATACCCTCCCCAAACGCGTCAACC
>URZD01000074.1 GCA_900552305.1 uncultured Eubacteriales bacterium | reverse complement strand
CGACGGCACAGTTACATCCGTTGCGGTACAGAGCGGCGCAACCGTTGAGGCCGGCGCGCTTCTTTGCACGATAAAATAATTTCCCGGGAATTTACGGGGGAAACATAAAATCCGTTTTGACAAAGTTCGGCGGCTTTAAAAGGCTGTCCGCGGCGCGGATGAAATCGGCGCCAAACGCCGACGTCGGTTTTGACGAAACGGATACCCGCTTTGCACAGGCTCACTGCAAGGCGATGCGCTTATAAAAGTTATGTGGGTCGGAAAGGCTAATGGTTATTAACATGAAAAAGAGAATTTTTACCGCGCTTGTTGCCGCTATGTTGCTTTTGTGCAGTGTTATGGGTTGTTTTGCGGCGGACAAGACGGATATAATAAGTGTTAAGAATACGGCGTATGACGCAAAGACCAAGGTGCTTTCGTTTACGCTGGCAAATACCTCTCAGACGGAGATTTCGGATTCGGTTGTAACACTGAATCCCGCGTCCGATGTGAAAATAGAAACGCCGCAGCTCAGAACGGGAGCGTTCGAGGCGGGCGGCGAAAAGGTAATCAAGGTTACTGCGGAAATCGCGAACTATGACGCGAAAAAGCTGCCTAAGGTAGGCATTGAATTGCAGTACATCACAGAAAACGGCGTTATTGATGCAACAAAGGATATGGAAATCAAGACCTGCAAAATCGATAACATCTTTACGGCGGGCGCAACCGCAAAACAGGCAGTTGTGAACTTTGCAAAGCAGACAGGTTTTATGGCACTGTTCTCGGATTACAGAATTATTATCATGATTCTGATTTCGTTCCTTTTGATGTATCTGGCTATCGTAAAGCAGTTCGAGCCGCTGCTGCTCCTTCCGATTGCTTTCGGTATGCTGCTTACAAACCTTCCGGGCGCTGATATGTTCCATGAGGAGCTTTTTGCAAACGGACATATTCACTGGGATTTGTTTAAGGCTACAAATGCGATTACACCGGGACTTATCGATATACTTTACCTCGGCGTAAAGCTCGGTATTTATCCGTGTCTTATATTCCTCGGTGTTGGCGCTATGACCGACTTTGAGCCGCTTATCGCAAACCCGAAGAGCCTTCTCCTCGGCGCTGCGGCACAGCTCGGTATATTCATCACGTTTATCGGAGCAAGATGCCTCGGCTTTACACCTGCGGAAGCAGGCTCAATCGGTATTATCGGCGGTGCGGACGGACCTACGGCGATATTCGTTACAACAAGACTTGCGCCGCATTTGCTCGGTCCTATCGCGGTTGCCGCATATTCGTACATGGCGCTTGTTCCGGTTATTCAGCCGCCTATTATGAAGGCTCTGACAACCAAGCACGAGAGATCGATTGTTATGAAGCCGCTGCGCAAGGTTTCAAAGACAGAAAAGATTATCTTCCCGGTTGCGATTACCGTATTCGTTACATTCCTTGTACCGTCGGCAGGCCCTCTGGTAGGCTGCCTTATGCTCGGTAACCTTGCAAGAGAGTGCGGCGTTGTTGACAGAATTTCCAAGACGGCGCAGAACGAGCTTATGAATATAGTTACCATATTCCTCGGAATATCGGTCGGCGCAACCGCAACGGCTCAGACATTCCTCTCGATGCAGACAATCAAGATTATCGTTATGGGCGTTATCGCATTCGGATTCGGTACTGCGGGCGGCGTTCTGCTTGCAAAGCTGATGAATCTGTTCCTGAAGAACAAGATAAATCCGCTTATCGGCTCGGCGGGCGTTTCGGCGGTTCCGATGGCTGCGCGTGTTTCACAGGTTGTCGGTCAGAAGGAAAATCCGCAGAACTTCCTGCTTATGCACGCAATGGGGCCGAATGTTGCCGGCGTTATCGGCTCGGCAATCGCGGCGGGTGTTCTCATAGCGTTGTTCGCATAAAAACAGCATAAGAAAGGTGCATGAGAGAATATGAATAAAGTACAGATTACAGATACGATTCTTCGTGACGCTCATCAGTCGCAGGCTGCGACAAGAATGAGAATTGAAGATATGATACCGGCACTTGAGCTGCTTGACAGCATTGGCTACTGGTCAATTGAGTGCTGGGGCGGCGCAACATTTGACGCCTGCATGAGATTTTTGAACGAGGACCCGTGGGAGAGACTGAGAACTCTTAAAAAGCATATGCCTAAAACGAAACTGCAGATGCTTTTCAGAGGTCAGAACATCCTCGGCTACAAGCACTATGCCGACGACGTTGTCGAGGCATTCTGCAAAAAGTCCATTGAAAACGGAATTGACGTTGTAAGGGTGTTTGACGCGCTCAACGACCCCAGAAACCTTCAGGCGGCGATAAAGTACGTCAAGGAATACGGCGGTCACTGCGAGGCGGCAATCAGCTACACCGTCAGCCCGGTTCACAATGACGAATATTTCGTAAAGCTCGCTATGGAGCTTGAAAAAATGGGTGCGGACACAATCTGCATCAAGGATATGGCAAACCTTCTTTTGCCGTACAATGCGTACACTCTTGTTAAAAAGCTGAAGGAAAACATTTCGGTTCCGATTCACCTTCACACGCACAACACGGCGGGAACGGGCGACATGACAAACCTTATGGCGATACAGGCGGGCGTCGATATTGTTGACTGTGCGCTTTCGCCTATGGCAAACGGTACCTCAAACCCCGCAACGGAGAGCCTTGTTGCAACACTGAAGGGTACGGAGAGAGATACCGGTCTTGACCTTGAAAAGCTCTCAAAGGCTGCGGCTCATTTCAGAAAGGTTGCAAACAAGCTGAAGGAGGAAGGAATACTTGACCCCAAGGTTTTGAACGTAGACCCGAATACACTGCTTTATCAGGTTCCGGGCGGTATGCTTTCAAACCTTATCTCACAGCTTAAACAGGCAAATGCGGAGGACAAGTATTATGAGGTACTTGCCGAGGTTCCGAGAGTCCGCAAGGACTTCGGTTATCCTCCGCTTGTTACGCCTACAAGCCAGATTGTCGGCACACAGGCAGTGCTCAATGTTCTTTCCGGCGAGCGTTACAAGATGATAACCAAGGAATCAAAGGGCGTTCTGAGGGGCGAGTACGGCAAGCTCCCTGGTGAGGTAAACGAGGAGGTACGCAAGAAAGCAATCGGCGACGCGGAGGTTATTACCGTAAGACCGGCTGACCTTCTTGAGCCTGAGCTTGAAAAATACCGCGAGGAAACAAAGGGTATTGCGAAATGTGAGGAGGATGTTTTGAGCTATGCTCTGTTCCCGCAGGTTGCAAAGAAATTCTTTGAAATGCGCGACAACCCGCAAAAGGCACAGCAGCCTTCGGCTGCTGCCGCAAAGACTGACGCGGATGGCGTAAGAACTCTTTACGTTGAGGATTTATCATAAGTAAAAAACATGGCACAGCATACCGCTTTTAAGGGTATGCTGTGTTTTTTCGGCTTTTCCGCCTTGACAAAATGCCGCTTTTGTGACATAATATTTCTATAGACACCGCGCAGAGCGGCGAGTAAGTATAGCCTTTTAATAATGTATTTGGCTAAGGCTGAAAAAAGAGAAATTTTAGGGGCAGGCGTTTCAGTAACCAAAAGAGGAAGATGAAAAAATGCACGAGGAACGAACGGAAAAACGCAGAGAATTTATAATAAATACGGTTTATTTTGCGTTGGTGGGGGCGATTGCCTTTGTATGCCTGAAATATGTGGTAAGCTGGGTAATGCCGTTTATAATCGGACTGCTGTTCGTCCTTGCGGCAAAGCCGCCGGTGGACGCGATCTGTAAGGCTACGCGCATTAACCGAAAGGTCTGTGCGGTGGCAGTGCTGATTATCTACTACGCGCTTATAATAATGCTTTTGTGGATTCTCGGCGCAAAAATGGTGTCAACGCTGAAGGGACTTTTTACGCATTTGCCACAGTATTACAATGACAGTATTTATCCGTTTATACAAAAGATGAATAAACTGCTGGTTGACCTTGCGACAAGGATTTCACCGGATACGCTCAATCAGCTTTATGATATGATGCAAAATGTGACCGACAACATAAGGGAATTTATAGTAAAATTCTCGTCGGGAATGGTGTCGTACCTTGCGGGACTGACCGCAAAGCTGCCGTTTTTCCTTATATCGCTTGTATTCAGCATACTTGCGTCCGTATTCATAAGCCTTGACTATGACAAAATCAAGGAGTTTCTGAAAAAACAGATGTCTCCGAAAACGGCTGAGTTTTTGTGCGATGCCAAGCAGCATTTGGGAAGAACATTTTCCGGTTATCTGCGTGCGTACTTTATTATCCTTCTGATTACGTTCACAGAGCTGTCGATAGGTCTGTCAATACTCAAAATAAAGGGTGCGATAGGCATTGCAGCGCTTATTGCCGTTTTGGATATACTTCCGGTTATCGGAACGGGGTGGATGATTATTCCGTGGGGAATAATCAGTCTTATCAACGGAAACTACCTTGTCGGAGCAGGACTTCTGATTTTGTATGTTATAATTCTTGTGGTAAGGAATTTTACAGAGCCGAAGATTGTCGGCGACCAGCTCGGACTCAACCCGGTTGTTACGCTGATTGTCATCTATCTCGGCTACCGTTGGTTTGGCGTTTCGGGAATGATTATGCTGCCTGTTGCGGTAACAATTTTGGTAGGACTTCACAAAACAGGGCGGATAAAACTGTGGGTTGACTGATTTATTAAATAAAATCGGCAGAAACTATTGATTTTTTACGAAAAATTTGGTATTATATAATGGTGTTGGTGATAACCTGCGTCGCGCGCGGCTGATTTCGGCTAAGTACGGCGATAAAACAAGATATTGGGAGGTTGGTTTTTATGCCGACAAAGGTAGTGGTAGGCGCCCAGTGGGGTGACGAAGGAAAGGGTAAGACAATAGACATTCTCGCGTCAAAGGCGGAGGTCGTTGTAAGAACTCAGGGCGGAAACAATGCGGGACATACGATTGAAGCAAACGGCGAGACATATAAGCTCCAGCTTATGCCGTCGGGTATTTTGAATCCGAAAACGCTCTGCATAATCGGCAACGGCGTTGTTGTTGACCCCAAGGTACTTCTCGGAGAGATTGACGGCATGACAAGCCGCGGTATAAACACGGATAACCTCATGATAGACGCAAGGGCGCACGTTATAATGCCGTACCATATTGAGCTTGACGGATTGTCCGAGGCGGCAAGAGGCAAGTCTGACATCGGCACGACCAAAAAGGGTATCGGGCCGACCTACATGGATAAGGCGGAGCGTTCGGGTATTCGTATGTGCGACCTGATAAACCGCGAGATATTCGAGGCTAAGGTCCGTGAAAACCTTGTCATAAAGAATAAGATAATCGAGCTTGTATACGGCGGCACACCGTGCGATGCCGATGCAATTATAAAGGAATATAACGGCTATGCCGACAGACTCAGAAAGTATGTCAGAGATACCGCACCGATTCTTTACAAAAAGGTAAAAGAGGGCGCAGAGGTATTATTTGAAGGCGCACAGGGAACACTTCTTGATATAAACATGGGAACATATCCGTATGTTACGTCATCGCACCCGATTTCGGGCGGTGTATGCACGGGCAGCGGCATAGGACCCACGATGATTGACGAATGTATAGGAATAGCGAAGGGATATACAACCCGTGTCGGAAACGGACCGTTCCCGACAGAGCTGCATGACGCAATCGGAGATGAAATCCGCAACAAGGGACACGAGTTCGGAACGGTTACGGGACGTGCGCGTCGCTGCGGTTGGTTTGACGCGGTTATCGTTCGTTATGCGGCACGCGTAAACGGACTTACCTCGCTTGTTCTCAACAAGATTGACCCGCTTGGCGGTCTTGATAAGTTGAAAATCTGTGTGGCATACCGCAAGGACGGCGAGCTGACATATGATTTTCCGCCCACGCTGGAAGAACTCGCGCTCTGCGAACCGGTTTATGAGGAAATGGACGGCTGGAGCGAGGATATAAGCAATATCCGTGAATTTGACAAGTTGCCGGAAAACTGTCAAAAGTATATTAAACGGATTGAGGAGCTTTGCGACGTACGGATTGCCACAATCGGCGTAGGTCCCGACAGAGAGCAGAATATTGTCAGATAGAAATTTTGAAAGGGAGGACAGAATATGCCTTCAAAGAAAAAGAGCGATGTACTAACATACAAGGGAAAAATGCTGCTCAGAAAGGGCAACGAGATATATTACGGAAGTCCGGAGGATAAGTATATTGTGCTTTTCCGTATAATGGAAACGGATAAGCTGGAGGACTTAGACATATCCAAAAGAGTTGTAATAGAGCTTCGCACCAATGACGAGAAAAATTCAACGCTTATCAAGCAGGCGGAAAGAGACGGTTTGTATAAGGCATTTGATATTGGATTTTTCTGGCTTGATGACGCGATAGAAAACTACTAAAATTTAGCCGTATGCGGGCGGCATGACCCGCCCGCAGCGGTTTATAAAAAATTAAATATGTGCCTGTAGCTCAGCTGGATAGAGTGTCAGACTCCGACTCTGAAGGTCGTGCGTTCGAATCGCATCAGGCATACCACTCAAAAACCCCGTAGCGGCAAGGCTTATGGGGTTTTAATGTTTGAGTTGGACAGAGAGTAAAAACGAGTTTTGTCCAACTTTTTATTTTTTTTCGAAATTTTTCTCTTATGAGTTTACGCCCGAGCTTGCTTTTTTTGATGTCGGGTGAAGTATATCATCAAGGCTATCGCCTGCCATTTCGTCATCAGTTTTTATCGCGTTCAGATATATGTTGCCGATAGTGGTCGGTGTTGAGTGTCCGAGCCTTTTGGCGATTGTCCCTATATCCGTACCGCTTGCGATTAAAAGCGCAGCGTTCGTATGCCTTAAGCTGTGCAGCGGCATATAGGGCAGATTATGGCGTTTAATAAATTTCTAACCATGCCTTCACCGTTATCAGGGTGTATAGTTTTTCCTGTGTCGGTCGTGAATATTTTGTCCGTATTGTTCCAACGGTCACCCATACCAATTTACTTGATTGAGCAGCAAAGCAGCTTCCTCCGATGTCCCCTCTTGTTTATATTCAATCCTGTTATTATTTTCTGATGATGCTTTCATACTTTCACATCCAATCAGCAATACCGATAAAACCAATACCCAATATAGTTTTTTTATTTTATCCCTCATCATATTTTTCTCCCTTTCTAATATTTTTCTTTATTTTATCACATTATTTTTATAATGTCCATTATATTTTTCAATAATGATAATAAATTATCATAAATGGTAAAATAAAATATATAAGGTGATAACATGAAAGAATTAAAAACAATATAAAAAAGTCCATAGCAAATAAACCTTGCAACAAAATTTTTGCAAGGCAAAAATCAAATTACAGCTAACTGACTAAATATCCCCGTTTTTCGAGGAACTTGACAGCTTTCTTAACAGCCTTTTCTTCTTGATTTGCTTTAAGCTTATCAGGCATATCAATTTTGAAAAGGTCGCAGAGGTTCCAGACTTCTCCTGTTGAAAGCATATTGTAAATAGCTGTAAGAATCATTCTTGCAATAGCAATGATAGCCCGTTTTTTGCCACGGCTTTTAAAAAGCTTTTCGATATTTCCAACGGAAGCATATCCGTTTTCCATAAAAGCAAACAGTATGATTTTTAACAATTTCACAGAGTCAAATTTTGGGCGACCTGTTTTGCTTCCTTTCTCAGCAAAATATTTGTATAGATCGATTTGCTCCATAATTTCGTTAAATGTGTAGATTGGATCAGAATTTTCAATAATTTTTTCTAAATCTACCGGAATTCCCATTTGAATTGGTGTATAATGATTGTTGTAGTTTATTGTTTTCATAAATATATTATACCACAAAAAGGCTGTTTCCTCTATGGTTTCAGCCTTTTTTCTATACAAAAAATCGAGGACTTTTTATCCTCGGTTTTTGTAAGACTCTTTAAACAGCCCCGTTGTACGTTTTGTCCGATTTTTTAATATAAAATATAATTAAAACAAATGTGAAAAATTTCCACATTTTCTTAATCATACACTGCAAGGGAGTGATACATATGCCTGATGAAAAGAGGTCGGAGAGCGTTTCCGAACATATTGCCGGAAAGGCTGACGAGGTTTGCAGCATTGTTGACGGTATACTCTCCGAGCTGCAAAACCGGGAACGGCTCGAAAGCGCGCCGCTTAATCAAATCTCGTCGGCTCTCGGCACGCTTGTTGACAAGTTTTCAAAAACCCCGGATGAGGACGGCAGCGGGGAGCTGACAAAAATTTTCAGTGATTTTAAGGACATAAAATGATATGAGGTATTACAACAGGCTTACAAAACGTCAGAACGAGCTGCTGCAGCTTGCAAAGGGCGGTTTGAAACGAATCAACATTCTTCACGGCAGCGTCCGCAGCGGCAAGACATGGATTAGTCTTGTGCTTTGGTGCATCTGGATTCGCAATATGCCCATCGGGGGTACCTACCTTATGACCGCAAAGACCCTAACCACGCTGAAAAGAAACTGCCTTGACCTCCTTGAGGAGCTTGCGGGGCGGCGAAATTTTCAATACTCGGTTTCGGGCAAGGAGGCGCGGCTCTACGGCAGAAAAATCTATCTTGAAGGCGCGGCGGACAGCTTGGCGGAGAGCAAAATCCGCGGCATGACCTTACAGGGCGCGTACTGTGACGAGGTGACGCTGCTTGACGAAGAATTTTTCGGAATGTTGCTGTCGCGTCTTTCCGAGCCGGGGGCAAGGCTTTTCGGTACTACCAACCCGGAGGGACCTGAGCATTGGTTTAAGCGCGGCTACATCGACCGCGCGGATGAGCTGAATATGCTGGTGTTCAAGTTTCTGATAGATGATAACACGTTTCTTGACCCCGACTATGTGGCAAGTCTGAAAAAGGAGTACACGGGGGTGTTTTATAAGCGGTTTATTCTGGGCGAGTGGTGCAGCGCGGACGGCCTGGTGTTTCCCATGTTCGACCCCGCACGGCACGTTTGCGACGATATACCCGCGGCGGTGGGGTATGAGGAGTATTATATCTCGGTGGACTACGGCACAATGAATCCGTGCAGTATGGGACTTTGGCGGCTTGATGAGGTGAGGGCGGTGCGTCTTGACGAGCGGTACTATTCGGGCAGAACACAGAAACGGCTTATGACAGATGAGGAATATTATCTGATGCTGGAGGGACTTGCGGGCAACAGAGATATTCGCGCGGTTGTGGTCGACCCGTCCGCGGCGAGCTTTATTGAAACAATCAGGCGGCACGGACGGTTTTCAGTGAGGAAGGCGAACAATAACGTACTTGACGGAATCCGCACGGTAGGGTCGCTGCTGAGTGGGAACAGACTTCTTATCTGCCGCGGCTGTAAGGATATTATCCGCGAATTTGGGGCGTATATGTGGGACGCCAAGGCGGGCGAGGACGCTGTGATTAAGGAAAACGACCACGCGATGGACGATATGAGGTATTTTTGCAGCACAATCGCAGCCAAAACTGCTTATTTTCGCTCTGCTGCGCGGTGAAAACAGTGTAAGTCAATAATTTTTTTTCACTGGTATCGTCAAAAGCCGTGCGTCTTTTGACAAGCAATGCGCCGCATAGGGGTACGAATAATTTCGACAGACCGTGAGATTTGACTTTTTGTTGAAAAACCGGAATAAGTGATTACTTCTTATTCCAACGAGAAGGGATGTATTATGTTAAATAAATTAAAAGAAGTTTTTGAAAGGGTGAAGGTTACAATGTTGGACAGAGGAACACTAAAGAGGGTTATCGGCGAGGAAACGGCGGTTTCGGACGCGATGCGCGAATCAATCGAACGCTGGGGTGCGATGTATGCGTCACCGTTCGGACTGCATCTGCCGTCGGCGGTTGCCTCCGAATATGCTCGCATGATTACGGTCGAGATGAAGTCTGAAATCAGCGGCAGCCGCC
>URZD01000073.1 GCA_900552305.1 uncultured Eubacteriales bacterium | reverse complement strand
GGACTTCCTCGGTATGCCTATGGGATATGTGCGCTCAGGCGCAAAAACCCATGGCAGAGAGAATAAGATTGAGGGCAGGCTGCTGCCGAAACAGAAGGTCGTAGTAATAGAGGACTTAATCTCCACGGGCGGCAGCGCGATAGAGGTTGTAAACACCCTTCGCGCGGCGGGTGCGGAGGTGCTCGGCATAGTCAGCATATTTACATACAACATGAAACGGAGCGAAGAACGGCTTGCGGAGGCTATGGTAAGAAATGTTAGCCTTACTGATTTTGACACCGTTGCGGACGTTGCGGCGGAGAGCGGAAGGATTGAGAAGGAGGACATTAAAAGGCTGCTTGCGTTCCGTGACAATCCGTCCGACGAGAGCTGGATTGGAGGTAACAAATAAGTATGCGTAGCCTTATTGCGATAGAGGAACTGTCAACACAGGAGATAGACAAGCTTATCGAAACCGCGGAGGACATAATCAAAAACCCCGCAAAATACTCGCAGCTGTGCCGCGGCAAGAAACTGGCGACCCTGTTTTACGAGCCGTCAACACGGACGCGGCTAAGTTTTGAGGCGGCGATGTACGAGCTGGGCGGAAACGTCCTCGGCTTTTCGGAGCAGGGGTCGAGCTCGGCAAGCAAGGGCGAGTCGGTAGCAGACACCGCGCGTGTGGTCAGCTGCTATGCGGATATAATCGCCATGCGGCACCCCAAGGAGGGCGCGCCGTACGTTGCGGCGACAAAGGCGAGTATTCCAGTAATCAACGCGGGTGACGGCGGGCATAACCACCCGACTCAGACCCTTACGGATTTGCTGACGATTAAGACGGAGAAGGGGCGGCTTGACAGCCTTACGATAGGCTTTTGCGGCGACCTGAAATTCGGGCGCACGGTACACTCGCTGATAACCGCGCTTTCGAGGTATAAAAATATACGGATTGTACTTATTTCGCCGGATGAGCTTGTAATTCCCGATTACATGAAGTCGGGCGTTCTTCAGAGCGAGAATATAGAGTATGTGGAAACGCGCAGTCTGGAGGAGTATATGCCGGAGCTTGATATACTCTACATGACCCGTGTTCAGCGCGAAAGATTCTTCAACGAGGCGGACTATATACGACTGAAGGACACATATATACTCTCGCCCGAAAAGCTGGCGAAGGCGAAAGCCGACCTTGCGATACTTCACCCGCTGCCGCGCGTGAACGAGATTTCGGTAAGCATTGACGACGACCCGCGCGCGTGCTACTTTAAGCAGGTTTTGAACGGAAAATATATAAGAATGGCTCTTATTCTTAAACTTTTGGGGGTGGAAATAAATGCAGATTGATGCGATAATGAACGGCATAGTCCTTGACCATATCAAGGCGGGCAACAGCATGAATATCTACAGCGTTTTAAAACTTGACGAGCTTGACTGCTCGGTGGCTATTATACAGAACGCGGACAGCGTAAAGATGGGAAAGAAGGATATTCTGAAAATTGACGCGCTGATTGACATAAATTTTGACGTTTTGGGTTACCTTGACCCGGGCGTTACGGTGAATATAATCAAGGACGGTAAGATAGAAAACCGTCTGCACCTTGAGCTGCCCAAAACGGTTGAGGGCGTGATAAAGTGTAAAAATCCGCGCTGCATAACCTCCATAGAGCAGGAGCTGCCGCACAGATTCAAGCTGGTCGACCCCCAAAAGCGGCTTTATCGCTGCGTATACTGCGAGGCGGCGGCAAAGAATGAGGACGCGATGTAGGTCTGATTTTTCGGAAAATGTGAACAGCCAAAAAAAGAGCGCAAAACATTTTTGCACTCTTTTTTGATAATAAGGTAAAAAGCTCTTGCAAAACGGAAAAATTTATGCTAAACTACTATATTGTACAGGAACAATCGGAAAAGCCGTGCGTTCCGTGAAAAACAGAATATTTGCACAAAGTGTCGCCCGTGTCGTGCGGACATGGACGGTGAAAAGGGAATTGGGTGAGAATCCCATGCGGTTGACAGTCGCCGTATGTGTCCGAACGTCACCGTATCCGTCGGCGAAAGCCGGTCATTGGGAAACCGAGAAGGCAGGGTACGGACAGGCCCCAAGAAAGGGTCGGTTTTTGACGCGCGAAAGTTTGCATAGGACATAAGTCGGAAGACCTGCTTTGATGCCGTTTCGTAAAGTAATGAATGCAGGCTCGCGGAAAATGATCAGCGGTCGGATTTCCGTTTGAGTGCAGGGCGGGCGCTTTTTCTGTCCGCAGTCAGACTTTGGCGGGTTTATCCGCTATGGGTTTTGCGTTACAGGAGCGGTAGTTTCGGCGTGTCCTTGCGGGGTGCGGAATGCCTTGCGGGTTTGTTTTTTGCGTGCGCCGATTTGCAAAATGACACAGAAAAACACTGCTGTGTAGATTCTTCGCCGTACGGCGAAGGGTTTGCACGGCTTTTTTATTCCTTTTTAAATGTCGCGCGGCGGCTTGATATAGAATTTGCAAAGAACGGAGGAAGAAAAATGGTAAAAAACAGTATCAAAAAAAGACTTTTGGCGTTTATGCTTGTACTTGCGGTCGTGTTTGCGAACGGAGTAAGCATAGTTTCGGCTGACGGAGCAACGCTTGTCGGCGACGGTACGGAGGAAAATCCGTATGTGATTTCAAGTGCGGAGCAGCTTGCGGCTCTCGGCGATTTGGATGAGGTAGGCTATGCGGAGCTTGCGGCTGACATTGATATGTCCGAGCAGGATGCGCTTCCGCATATAATAAAGAAACTGACAGGTAGGTTTGACGGAAAGGGTCATACGGTTTCCGGACTTAAACTGGTCGGCAGCGAAGGCGAAAAATGGGGAGATAAGGTAAATACCGGCTTTGTAAGCGTTCTTGCGGGGAACATCTGCAATCTGAAGCTTGAAAATATTTCGGTTGCAACCGAGTCGCAAAACAACTATGTGGGAACGCTTGCGGGACAGATTGAAACAGGTAACTGTACAATAGAAAACTGTATTGTAACGGGCAGCGTGACAAGTACAACAGAAGAAAAATATCCGTCCGCCGACTATATTGCGGGAGTTGTCGGATATGTTTTCGGATATTACAACAATCCTACGGTGTTTACTGTGAAAAACTGTGCGTTTGACGTTGACGTGACCGCAAGTAAAAAGGATTACGTTGCGGGTATTGCCGCGTCAGTCGGAGCGGTCAATGTTACGGTAAGCAACTGCGCCGTTTTCGGCGATATAAAGGCTGACAGCTCAGAGGGCTATGCCGGCGGACTTATAGGCTTAACAAACAGTAGCTCAACCGTAAATATAGACAATTCATATTTTGCGGGAACGGTCAGCGGCAGCGGAGCAAACAGCGCATGCAGCCTTGTTTATATGACAAGCAGGGGGAAAAATGCGGGTACGCTGAACTACGGTGAAAACTGTTTTTACCTTGCGGGGGGTGAAAAGCCTAATCCGGAAGCAGGAATAAAAACAACAATTACAGGCAGCGCGGAGGAAAAGACGGAGGGCGAGCTGAAGGCTTTGGATATAGACGGCTTTGAAATCCGCGAGGGTGAATTTGACGGCTATCCTGTACCGAAGTGGACGCCGGCTGCGCCGCCTGTTCCTCCCGCGCCGAGTTTTTCTTGCACGGTGAAGTTTGAGGGAACAGAGGACGGCACAGTTAAGCTGTTTAAGGACGATACGGAGCTTACGGCGGAAAACGGCGAATATGCTCTGACGGAGAAGGGCGAATACGCCTACACGGTGACCGACCTTGCCGACTATGAGGATGTTTCGGACAGCTTTACGGTAGGCGACGGCGATAACGAAACAACAAAGACGGTTTGGGTACATCTGACATATAAAACGGTTGAGCTTTCGGGCGAGGGTACAGAGGAATCACCGTTCATCATATCCAAGGCGAGCGAGCTTTGCTCTCTGGCTAAAAAGGTAAACAGCGGCGAAAGCTCGGACTGCTTTGTAAAACTGGAGCAGGATATAACGGTCAACGGCTCATGGACGCCGCTCGGAAAGAATGCGGCAAGTCCGTTCCGCGGCACATTTGACGGTGACGGACACACGGTTACCGTCACGGCCGACAATCCGGCAATGAGCTATTTCGGATTTTTCGGCTGTCTTGAGGACGCAACCGTCAAAAATCTGATGGTTGGCGGCGAGATATACTGCTCCGAGCCGTATGCGTTTGTCGGCGGTATTACTGCAAGGGCGCGCGGCAATGTGAACATCGAAAATTGCGTAAATACGGCTACGGTTTCGGCTTATGCACGCGGCAGCGCGGGTATCGGCGGAATTGTCGGCGGCTATGACGACAATATCGAGTATAAGTGGGAGGACGTCAGACTTGCGGTAAACAGCTGTGAAAACCGCGGACTGATAATTGTTACGGGAACGGATTCAAACGTGTTTGTCGGCGGAATTGTCGGTTCAAACCCGAACTGCGTTCAGCTTACCGACTGTAAGAATACAGGCGCAATTTCCGCACCCGGGACATGGGTCGGCGGTCTGCTCGGACAGTCGGGCAGCCAAATGGGCGACTGCATACCGCTGATTTCAGACTGTGAATCGGACGGAATACTGGTCGGCGCAAAGGGCAAAACAAACAGACTTTACGGAAAAGGCACGGTTGCCGCAAAGAACATAACAAACAGCGGCGACAACACCTACAGCGGCGGCAGTGATATTGAAAACGCACTGCTTTCCGAATCGCAAAAGTACAGTGACGTAATCTCCGCGCCGTCAAATACCGTGGTAGGCGACAGCCTTGTCCTTCTTAAAGACGGAATGACAGCGGACAGCAGCATTACGTTTGAATGTAAAAAAGGCGAAAAGGATATAACACACGGCTATATCGAATGCAGCGGGGGCGAAATAAAGCTTGCCAAGCTGAACGAAACGGGAAAAGCGGCGGTTGAAACGCTGACGCTGAGATTTGCGGACAGTGACCAAAACGCGCTGCGCAAGCCTGTTACCGTGAATATCTATCCGTCCGAAAGCGGCAATGTAAGCGCAAGACGCAGCCTTATGGAGCGTATTGCGGCAAGCTATGCAGGCAAGTCGGGCGATTGGGTTGTATTCGACATGGCGGCGTATGAAAGACTCGGATTCGGCACGAACACGACCGACAAGGACAACTATCTCAATCTGACGGTAAACGAGCTTGCGGGCAGCAGCGCTTTGGCAAGCGATCGCGCAAAGGCGGAGATAATTTTTGCGGCTCTCGGCACGGACAGTACAAACCTTACGCCGTATGGAAGTGAGAAGTCATACAGCAATGCGGAAAAACTGGCAAATATGAACCTCGGCAAGAGCTATTACACGGCTCCGTGGGTTCTGCTTGCCGAGGAAGCGGGCAAGACAGAGCTTTCGGACGAGGCCGCGACAGCCCACAAGGATATGGTAACGAAGAGCGTGCCTCTCGGTAGAATGGGACAGCCCGAAGAGGTTGCCGCCGTCGTCGCTTTCCTGACGAGCGACGAAGCCAGCTTCGTAACCGGAGCCGACTATAAAGTAGACGGTGGTGTAGGTGCATAAAACAAATAACAATAAAAAGAATGAATATGAAAAATGTATTGATTATCAGCGGCCATACAAACCTTGCCGCATCTGTAGCCAATAAAACGATTCTCGAAACCCTGAACGAACGGCTGCCGGAAGCCGAAATCGTAAAGCTGGATGAACTCTATCCCGATTTCAAAATCGACGTGGAAGCCGAACAGCAGAAATTGCTCCGGGCAGACATCATCGTATTGCAGTTCCCCCTTTTCTGGTACTCCGCACCCTCCATATTGGAACGCTGGATGGAAGAGACTTTCCGTCACGGATTCTCGCACGGAAGTACCGGAGACAAACTCAAAGGCAAGAAACTCGTTCTCTCTTTCACAACGGGAGCACCCGAAGCATTGTATAGCCACAAGGGGGCGATGGGCTACACCATAGACGAATTTTTAGCTTGCTACAAAGCAACCTGCCGACTGACGCACATGGAGTATAGCGGCAGTGTTTATACCTGCGGCGTAAGTTACGGCAACCGTACCACACCGGAACTTATCGAGCAACAAAGAAATATATCAGTAGCGCACACCGAACGTCTTATCGAATTACTCGAAACGCTCTAATGCTTGAAGACAGACTACATAATTTCGATGATATAGTATTCAGTTGCTTCCTACCCGATGACTGGCTGAATGAATTTCGTATGCCGCAACACGTACTCGTGTATGTTTATGCTGGTTTTCTAATAAAACGAACATTTATGATACATCATACCATGCGGATCGTTTGGTGGAATCCGCCACCCAAACCGTCACAGAAGAACTGTTCCGCGACTTCGGCAATACACTCCGCATCCTCTGCGACGAAGACGTTCAACAGTAAACATAAGCCTTTTTATCCATACAACTAAGGTCTTTATTCCTATTATCTTCTATAGTCTTCCGGTGCAGACCGTACAGTCCACTGTAGCAGACCGTACAGTCCATTACGACAGACTCTACAGTCCATTGCAATGGACTGTAGAAGGTTTCAGTATAAAAGCCCTTAATCATCCGGAAGAAAACACTTAGCCAAAGAGAAGATGGCACTTAAGAACCGCTTTATAACCAGACAGTTCCCTTTTCCGGGAAAAAACAAAGAGGATGTGTCCGGGCCGAAGTGACAGCCACAGGACACATCCTCTGTTTTCTAATGAGAACAGTACAAACTGTGCTTAAATAATAGAAGTACGCTTGGTAAATTCTATAATTTCAGGAATATAACCGAATGCCAGACCGGTCACCGTATCGGCACAACCATAATAAACGGCTACCCGTCCCGTTGCCGGATCATGCAAAGCCGCACAAGGGAAGCATACATTGGGCACATCACCCATACATTCGTAAGGTTCACGCGGAGAGAGGAGATAAGGTCCCGAACGGAACTTCACCTTCCAAGGCTCGTCCAAATCAAGCAATGCCGATCCAAAGGCATAGACATAACCATTGCAGGAACGAAGCACACCGTGGTAGAACAACAACCAGCCTTCACTGGTTTCGATAGGAATAGGACCGGCACCTATTTTCAAGCACTGCCATGCACTCTGTTCAAAAGGCGCAGGCGACATGACATGCCGATGGCGTCCCCAAAACTCCAAGTCGGGCGACTCGCTATAATAAATATCTCCGAAAGGAGTATGCCCGTTGTCACTGGGACGGCTCAACATGGCAAAATTACCATTAATCTTGCGAGGGAACAGCACGCCATTACGGTTGAAAGGCAGGAAAGCATTCTCCACCTGGTGGAATGTCTTGAAATCCGTAGTCCATGCCACGCCGATGGTGGGCTGGCCCTTATATCCGTTACACCAAGTCACATAGTAACGGTCATCGATAAAGCAGACACGCGGGTCATAACCATACACCCATTCACCTATCTCGGGAATATCACACTGGAACTGCAACTTCTCCGGATTGATGTCCCAATGAACGGCATCCTTGCTGAATCCCACATGAAGCGCCATCCGGCGGTTTGTATCATCACAACGGAACACTCCGGCATACCCTTCGCCGAAAGGTACTACCGCACTATTGAATATACTATTGGATGTAGGCAGCAAATCACGGGGAATGATAGGATTCGCACTACATCTCCACATTACATTTTTACAACCTTCGGGACGCTCCTCCCACGGCATACCGGGCAACGGATTGCCCGCAATCTTCAATTCACTCATATTCTCTTTTTTGTTAGGTTAATAGTTTTTCTCTATTTCTTGTCTTCGTGTGTGAAGGGTACAAACCAGGTCATCAGAAAGGCCGGAATGGTAGCCACCAGCACAAAGATGAAAAACAGTTTATAGCCCAACCAGTCGCTGACATATCCGGACATCATACCGGGCAACATGACACCCAGATTCATGATACCCGATGCAAAAGCATAATGCGCCATCTGATGAGGACCGGCAGCCACTTGCTGCATCATGAACAAGGTAAGCCCCACAAAGCCGAAACCATATCCGAAATACTCCAGCACAATGGCCCCTCCGATAAGGGGCGCACTCTGCGGTTGGAAAATGGCAAGCAGCGTGTAAGCCATAAAAGGCAGATTGAACACACAACACAAGGAGAACAAAGTCTTTTTCAATCCACGTGCGGAAATATAATATCCACCCAGCAATGAACCGAGTACGAAAGCTGCCGCTCCGAAGGTTCCATAATAAATACCAATCTCCTGTTCTGTCAATCCCAAGCCACCCACATCACGACCGGCTTTCAGGAACAAAGGTACAATTTTCATCACAAACCCTTCGGCAAAACGATATAAAATAATAAAGCAAATATAGTAAACAATATGCTTTTTCGTAAAGAAGTTCCGGATGACATTCCATAACTCGGTCATACTCTGCGAAAAAGAGGTGACCGAATGGGCGTGCTTGCCCGAAGGTAACATACGGGTATGATAAATTCCCAAGGCGAACATCACTACTCCGAGGATAATCATAATGACCGTCCAGGAATAAAGTACCGCATCTTCTGCAGGCCCTTCGTATTCATCTTTCAGAAAACCGGCCAGATAGACCAGCAAGCCTGTACCGATAATCTTCGCCACATTATAAAAAGCTCCCTGCCAACCTATATATTTAGCTTGTTCCTGCGCATTCAACTCGTCCATATATACTCCGTCACAGGCCACATCGTGCGTTGCTCCGCTAAAAGCGACAATAGCGAACAAGGCAATAGTGACCGCAAAGAAAGACGGAAGATGAAGCGACAAAGCGATCAACCCGAAAGTAACTCCCGACACCATCTGAGTGAGGACAACAAAGAATTTCTTGGTACGGTACATCTCCAGCAACGGACTCCAAAGGGGTTTCAGTGTCCAAGGAAGCATGATAAGGGAAGTCCAGAAGGCTATTTTCGCATCACTGACTCCCAGACCTTTGTACATCAGTACGGCTACCATATTGAGGACAACAAAAGGGAGCCCCATACCAAAATAAGCGGTGGGAACCCAGAAAATAGGACTACGGCGTCTGGACGGAGTTGGGGTTTCGGTTGTTTTCATTTATATCTAAGTTTTAAGGTTGTTGAATTCGGCTATAACCGAAGATAACTTCATCTCCTTCTGAGAGGGGATGAAGTTACCTTTCGGAATCTATTAATGCAATAGGACGAAGCATTTGGTAAATCAGTCAGTTACAGGAATAAAGCTTACCGCTTGTCCACCACCTTTTGCCATGACTACAGACAAGGTATCGGCTGCTGTCACCTCTCTGTCCTTAATCTGATAAGAAGTAGGATTTGTTTTCCAGTCGGCATCTTCTCCATCAGCATAAATCACCGCATGGTATTTTTTATCTTTTTCAAGAAAATCCAGAGGAATGGTCAGCGTACGTGCTTCCTCATTGGTCGTAGCTCCTAAGAAATAATTATCTTTCGCTTTCCGTACTACGGCTACAAACTCTCCCGGTTCGCCCTGCAAGGCTTCAGACCAGTCACAGTCCGCATCAAAATCCCGGAAGAACTGGAAAGCAGGATGCCCTTCATAATTCTCAATCATATCCGATGCCATTTGCAATGGAGAATAAATGATTACCCAATTGGCAATCTGCTTTGCCAAGGTGGTATTCACACGGCTGTTTCCTTTATCCAAGTCATTCCATTTCTTGCGGCGGGGAGAATTGCGTGTCTTTTCATAAAGAATATCAAAAGTACCCGGTGTATAATCCATCGGTCCACCAATCTGACGGGTGAAAGGAAGCAAGGTGGTATGGAACGGCTTATTCCCTGCAAAGGCTTCATATTCCGTGCCACGAGCCGATTCATTACCGATCAGATTCGGATATGTGCGACATAATCCTGTCGGACGGGTTGCTTCGTGAGCATTTACACAGATCTTATATTCGGCCGCTTTTTCCACCGCATATAAATAATGATTGTTCATCCACTGTCCGTAATGATGTTCTCCACGCGGAATAATATTACCTACATCCCCGCTCTTCACAGCATTGTATCCGTTATCTATCATAAACTGATAGGCTTTATCAAGATGGCGCTCGTAGTTACGTACAGAAGCGGAAGTCTCGTGATGCATCATCAGCTTCACTCCTTTTTCCTTTGCATACGCATTGAGCATCTTCA
>URZD01000072.1 GCA_900552305.1 uncultured Eubacteriales bacterium | reverse complement strand
GAAAAAGCTGACGCCAGCCGTTGCCGCAGTCGGCAATAATGGGTAAATTTACCGTGTCCGCGGTAGGCTATTTTGCTGCTTACCTGCGAATGTTTTGCTATTTTTTTAAAGCCGCGCTCATTTTTATGCCAAGGCTTTTTATAATAAATTTCCAACCCTGTATCGCTGTGCCTTTATCGGCTGAAAATTATTTGTTAATTGCACGACTAAGGAATGTCACAATCTGACCGCGGTCACAGATGTCGTTCGGCGAGAAGGTCGTTGCCGATGTTCCGCTTGTAACACCGTTTTCAACCGCCCATGCTACCGCTTCTGCGTATTCCGCGTCCTCCGCAACGTCTGTGAACGTGCTTTCGGTTGTTGCAGCGGGCATTCCCATGCTCTTCCAGATATATGTAACGGTCGACTCACGTGTACAAGGCGTGTCTGCGCCAAAGCGAACGTCATCAATCATATCGTAATCGTTTGCCCATGCTGCCGCCTCACAGTAGTAATCATCAGCGCTTACATCAGTGAACGGATTTCCGTCCTCCGACTTCGGCGAACCCTGTGCGCGCCACAGGAATGTAAGAATCTGCGCTCTTGTGCAGGTCTCAGACGGTGAGAATGTCGTTGCCGACGTTCCTGTCGTGATACCCTTTTCAACCGCCCACTTTACTGCATTTGCATAGTATGCGTCAGCCGCTACGTCAGCAAAATTAACATCGGCAGGCTTTACCTCTGTTTCAGTCTTACCGTCTGTGTTTTCATCGGTCTTTGTTTCTGTTTTCTCGGGTGTTGCCTCAACAAGACGTACGGCATTGTTTACCTTTACGGTTGCTTTTTCATTGTTAAGAGTAAGGTTAAGCGTTACCTTAATTGAACCGAGCTTTTTCTCTGTCGATTCAACCTTCGTGAAATCGCCTGCGTCCTCAACAACCGTTCCGTTCTTAACGGCAGCTCTTGCCTTGCTCAAAATGTCCTCGATAGTTGTTGAGTTTTCAAGTGAAATATTCTTGAAAGCATTTGAAACCGCCGCTCTGTCCTCTGCCAGCTTTTCCACATCGGCATTGTTTGCCGCAGCGTCGCCCGTGAGCATGGGCAGCTTTA
Source organism: uncultured Eubacteriales bacterium (assembly GCA_900552305.1). Lineage (GTDB taxonomy): Bacteria > Bacillota > Clostridia > Monoglobales > Monoglobaceae > UMGS1494. Next base: position 9,071 of record URZD01000072.1, on the reverse strand, counting down.
TTGTGAACATATCATGCTGTGTATATGTGTCGCAGGTGAAGCAGATATTTGCAAAAATGCTGCCGTCCTTTTGGCTTGACGCATTGTAGATACGGTAGTCCGCTTCCTTGCTGAATGAAAGCGTAACCCTGCTGTTCTCCGGCAGAGCCTTTGTCGCTTCTCTTAAAAACTCGTCCATTGTCATGTCGTTGAAGAAGGTTCCCGTTTTTTCGCCTTTTTCCAACGCTCTGATTGCCTTGATTGCATCCTTTACCTGCAAATCGTAATCGGTTGCGGCAAATGCCGGCACCGACACAAACGCCGCAAGCATACAAACTGCGAGTAACACACTTAAAATTCTTTTTAACATTTTTTGTTCCCCTTTTCTTTAATATATAAATTTTAATTTTTTTACTTGCTAATTGCTCTGTAAAGCAGAGTTACAATCTGAGCGCGGCTGCATATCTCGTCGGGTGAGAATGTCGTTGCCGACGTACCGCTTGTAATTCCCTGTGCTACAGCCCACGCAACAGCCTTTGCATAGTCCGCCGCAACGTCCCCAAACGCGCCTGTGCTTGCCGCGTCGGGCGAGTCGGACGACTGCCAGATATATGTCACCGTTGACGAACGCGTACACGGCGTATCGCCGAGGAATTTTCCGCCGTCAACCATTCCCTTTTCGTTTGCCCATACCGCCGCGTCATAGAAATAGTCGTTCGCCGAAACGTCGCTGAACGGATTTTTGCCGCTCGCCTTGGGTGAACCTTGTGCGCGCCACAGGAATGTCAATATCTGCGCTCTTGTGCAGGTATCCTCCGGCGAGAATGTTGTCGCCGTCGTGCCTGTTGTAATCTTTTTTTCAACCGCCCACTTTACCGAGCTTTCAAAGTAATCGCCCGCCTTTACGTCAATAAAGGATGTGCCGCCGGTGTTCGGCTTCACGCTTGTGTTTGTATTTGCGTTTGTCTTGCCGTCCCCGATTGTGAATATAACCGGCACGGTTGAATTGAGCTTCATTTGGTAGCCGCCGTCAACCTTTGTCAGCGATTCTGCTATAATCGGCACATATGATTCTATGCCGTCACTCGTTTTGCAGATAGCGTACTCTCTCATCATTGCGTCCTCATCCGCAAAATTCATAGTCCCCGCACTGGTCGTAACCGATGTAATCGGATTCTTTGCTATCGCAAATATCTGTACCGAATGAGTCTGGTCGTTTCCGACGCCGATAAAATCGTAACTCGATCTCAAAATATTTTCTTTATGAGCCGGACTGTTCATCCAGCTTGTCATTGCGTGCTCCGCGTCATCATGCCCCGGCGTACATTTATTTATATTCTCGCCCAACCCCCTATACACAGACGCATCGGAGATTGCCGTTTTGAATTCCGTTCCGTCAGGGCGCGTGTGTGAAAAGCTCTCCTCAAGGTCGGCTTCACGAATGTTGCACGCCTTCTGAAGCGGCAATACCATACCTAAAAGGTTGTCGCCGACCTTCGCACGCTCAATGTTTGTCCTTATCAGAATTTCCCATTCGTTCTTATTTACAGGGAGTATACCTGTCGGCATTTTTTCCGCAAGCTGCGGAATTTCTTCGCTGATTCGCATCTCGCGGCTTTCTTCCTCAAGGGTCATTACAAGGTACCCAAGAAGCTCGCCCGCCTCTTTCCACGATGAGTTTTTCTTTACGAAATTATCCTTCCACGCAACCGTTGAGCCGTTCTTTACCGCTTTTTGTGCCGCCGCAAGCATATCTTCCTTTGTCGTTTTGTTTGTGTAGATAATATCATCAATCGCTTTACTTACCGCCGCTCTGTCCTCCTCGATTAAAACCGAGTTTTTGGTAACTACCTTAGGCACGGTTTTTCCCACAGCGTGTCTTACGCTCATAGCGCCGCATACAAGCGTGAGCGTTGCCGAAAGCGACCCATCCACCGTAGTCGACGCTTTTGTCAGCTTAAAATCCGAGCTTTCAATTCCAACAGTCACGGCGCTGCCGTCAGGAAGCGCAGCCTTTGCCATATTTACTATGTCCTTCGCCTTTGTATCGTTTGAAACCTCAAAATCCCAAATAGCATCGCTGATTGCTTTTTTTGCCGCCTCAATTTCCTTTTTCTGCGCAGCGCTGTCTGTCGGTGCGTTTGGGTTTGTCTCCGAGTAGTCAACGTAGTCGTCCTCGGTAATTGCCGCTGCCGCATCGCCGGTAAGCAGCGGTATTTCCTTCTCTATCTCAAACGCGTCCTCCGGCAGCGCCCCCCCCCCTTGGTCAGTTAGAGTTCACCCGCCGCCGTCACTTTTCCCGTTTTGGAGCCTGTTGCGCCGATCAGCCTAAAACTGTCAACCAGCCAGCCCATACCCGTACTCTTATCCGAGGAATACTTGCTTGCGTTAAAAATAAGGTCTTCAAGATCGGCCTGTGTAAAATCGTTGGTAATCTCCGCCTTATCAAGTGCAGCCAGAAACAGCTCTTTGTTCTTCCGCACCGCAGTATCCGCGTCATCCACCATAGAAAATCCCGCGGCAAATGCCGCGCCGCCATCAAGAACAGGCGTTCCCACCGCTCCGAGTACAAGCGTTGCCGCAACCGCTGCCGATAATAGTCTTTTCATTTTTCTCTATACTCCTTTTTTATTGATATTTGAATTTTATAATTATTTTTGTCCGTATATATTATGCCGCTGTGCCTTTTTACAACCGTATTCAGCGTTGTTATCAGAATTGGGTCATAATTCGCCGCACCGTCCGTCATTGTCATTATGCAAAGCTGATCGTTTTTTTGAGCCGCGTCAAACCTTATATACTCCCTTGCGCCGCTTACGGCATCGTCAAGCATACAGGTCAAAACCACAAGAAAATCCGCTGTCCCCGCGCCATCCGGAAGGCTGCAGCCACACACAAACACAGTGTTCTTCGCCCTTGCCGCCGCACGGTACATCGATAAAAATGCGTTTATCCTCTTGTCCGCACAGAAATAATTTTCCGCGCCGTCCAAATGTCCCGCAAGCCGTTCAACCGAACGCAGCTGCAAATCAAGCAGTTCTCGGCTGTGCCTTATTTTCGTTTTCTCGTTTGTATAATCAAAAAAACACACCTCAAAACCGATAAAGAATACCGTCAAAACCGTTGTAAGAACAGGTATTGTCACTGTCGGGCGGCTGAAAAGCAAATCGCTGTAAACCGTTGTCGCATATGTAATCGTATATGCGGCTGCGGGAAGCACGGCAATATACTTTATCTCTCTTTGTTCCAAATCGAATATTTTTATTACCCGCGGCGCCGCAAATTTTGCAATCAGCAAAATCAGCGCTGCCGACACCGCCGCTTCCGATATTACGCTTACCGCCATACCGCCGCCGAGCAGATATACCATAAACTCGGTCAGCCATTTTCGCGGCGTTGTAAGCATATATGCCGCCGTAAGCGCAAACACGTTCTGATAAAACGGAGTTTTTATTACAAAAGCATAATAGAGCATAAGCGGCGCATGGACCGTCAAAGGGTATAGCATATAAAGAATGCTGCGGCTCAATCTCTGCGACAGCGCAAGGTTTAAAAGTCCGCCGAGCAGAAAGAGTGCGCCAAGTCCCGCAATCTGTGCCGCGCTCTTTTTTTCCTTTGTGAAAAGCAGCATTATTATCATTCCGTATAATGTCACTATTACAAAATTATAAATAATCACACGCGGCTCCCTCCTTTCAAACGCTCACCGCAGACCGACCGCGGCGGTCGGCATATTCAACCCCCTCTGTTATTTACCGTAACCCAATGTACACCGAGCCAAAATTTCTTTTCCGGTACTCTATCTTGAACCTCCGCCGCTTCCGCCGCCGGAGAATCCGCCGCCCCCGCCGATTGACGCGCGCCCGCCCATGCCGTCCGTGCGCTGCTGTTGCTGTATCGCGCGTTCCGCAGAGCTGTGCATACTGTGATAATAACTGTAAGCCACTACCACATTTCTGTTATAGCTCTCAAACTCCGGTATTCTGTCGGGGTACACCTTTTCAAGCTGCTTTATTACCTTATCCGCAATTCCGAAAAGCGTGGCATAAACCATATAATCCTGCCATATTATCGTTTCTTTTATCTCCCTTTCGGCAATAAGCGAAAAATCGTTCAGGTATTTTTTAAGTCCCATTACCTCCGCAAGCTCGCGTTTTCCGACCTCGCTCAAATCCTTAATGCGGTTGCCCGCACCGTCCGCAAAGCCGCCGCGCGCCGCCAGTTTTGCCTCGCCGTCAGCCTTTGTGCTGTCGATAATGTTGTTTACGCTTTTCGGGTTTCCGTAAGCGTAATCTTCAAGCTCTTTCTCCTGCAAAACTCCGTCACCGCCCGCCGCGGCAACAAGAACTCTGTATAAACGCCTTTCAACCTCGGTATCCGGCTCGCGCAGCAGTTTCATGTTTACCGACTGCTTTATCTTGCCGAACATACCGACGGATTCCTCCGTCACAGGCTCGATAAATCCTTTGTTTATCATCGAGAGCATAAGTGCGCCGATTATAAGGCTTTCTTCATCCGCAACATCAAAGTTCTGCGCAAGGTAGTGTGAAACCTCAATATCTCCGCCGTTCGGAACATCTCTGAAGTAGTCCGCCGCCTCGTAAAACTGCTTTATCTCCTTGCGCCTTCTCAGCAGAATAAGAATAATCCAGACTATTACCGCGACAATCGCAAACAAAATCACAAATCCGATTATGTATTCCAAAAGTGTTGGCTCCTCGTCATCATAGCTGTAGTCGCTGCCCTCAAACGCGGCGTCCTTTACCTCGTCAAAGGACTCGTCAACAGTCGCCGCGGGAAATATTATCCCCTTGTCAAGCCGCAGCATGACTATCATGGAATTGTCACCCTCCAGCGCGGTTTCGGTATAAGCCGAAACATGACCGTCCGCAAACTCCACCTGTCCGTCATAGCCGAACGCCCATATCGCGGCGTTTTCCTCCGAAATCGGCGTTCCGTTCTGCAAAAATATATCTATTTTTCCGTCAGTCGGGAATGTAGACATATCAGGATTGATAAACATAAAATTTGTACCGTCCGCATCGGAATACGCTTTTATAAAATCCGATACTGTGTACTCTATCCTGTAGGTATTCTGTCCGTACTCCGATATGCCAAAGCACAGCTCAACGCCCTCGTCCGTTTTGTTTATTCCGCATTTGCGGCTTTTTGCGTCAAAGTCCGCGTCAATATTCCACTCGTCCACGCTTGTATATTCGCCGTCTGCGTCCGACACGCTGAAATCCGAGATTCCTATGCCGTCCGTCCGTATCGGAATATAATTCTCCGTTCCTTCGTCAAAGCTGCCGCTCCACGTCTGAACAATCCGCGCACTTCCGTCATCCGCAACAGCTGCCGAAATGTCAATGCTCTTTACATTATTCTGTGCAAAAGCCGTATTTGTCAAAACCGCAAATGTGACAGCCGCGTACGTCAGCAGTTTACCGAATTTCATAAAAAACTCCATTCCGCCGTCCTGCGCCGGCACAGATAATCAATTCCGCTCTTGTCCGCAGGTCAGAAAATGACAAGAGATTTCCGCCGTGTGCTCCCTGTGCCAACGGGCGCGGGAAACACACGGACAGTTTAATCATTCATATTATTTCATGTTCGGCATATCTGCCTTGCTCTCGCTTGCCTCAAGGTAATCGCGGCTTGTAACGCCGAGCATTCCCGCAACAAGTGATGTCGGGAACATACGGATTGCACGGTTGAGCTTTGTAACGCTGTCATTATAAATCAGGCGCGACTGACGTACCATTTTTTCGTAATCGTTTACACTGTCCATTGTCTTTATGTAGTTTTCGTTCGCCTTCAAATCGGGATAGCTCTCCGCAACCGCCATAATTCTGCCCATTGCCTCGGTCAGAATGTTCTCCTGGTCGTTTACCTCTGCCGCGGTGCTCTTTGCCGTAATGGTCGAACGCATTCTGATTGTGTCCGAAAGCGTTTTGTATTCATGCTCCGCATAGCCTTTTGTAAGGTCAAGCAGCGCGGTCAGCGCGTCCCACCTTGACGAAAGCTGAACGCCTATCTGGCTCATGGCGTTGTTGATGTTTTCATCCATTACAACAAGCTTTCTCTGCGTGGATATAAACCACAAAACAACAAGCGCCAAAATTACTATTGCAATAATCATAACTCTGCTCCAATCGTGTTAGATTTTTTATCTATTCAATTCTAATACAATTACAGACAATATTCAAGCGCCGCGTCATAACTTGCAAAAAAACGACATAATTTGCACACAAAAAAGGAAGGCTGCTTAATTCGCACGCGCGCCAATGGCGCAGTCCGAATTTTTAACCTTCCTTTATATTCCGTTATACTTGATTTAATTCAGTTTTTCAGCGTTGCAAACACGACAAATACGCCGTTTCGGTCGTCAATTTCCAAAAAGCCACTGTTGTTTTTCACTATCGCGGCAACGCTTTTCAGTCCGAGTCCCGTTCCGCTCGGCTTTGTTGTCAGGTATCTTCCGCTTTCGTCCTTTTTCGTTTTCCCCGCATAGTCATTGCGCACCCTGACAGAAAGCTGGCTGTTCAACTGCTTTATGTCAAGCAAAATATAGCTTTTCGCAGCCGCAATGCTGTTTTCAAGCAGGTTTGACAGCATTACACAAAGCTCCGCCTCATCACACAGTAGCTTGTCGGGCAGCTTGACCCGCGCGGTAAGCCTGACTCCCTTTGCAACAGCTTTTGAGTAATACTCCGTCACAACCGCATTCACAAGCGTATTTTCGCAAAACCTTAAAGTAGCGCTTTCGTCTATCTCCGTCAGCTCGCGCCGCAGCAGCTCCGCCGTGCTTTCCGTATCTCCGCTTTCAATACAGCTTAAAAGCAGCGCGTCGCGGTGCCTTGCGTCATGCCTGAAAATCCGCTCCGTCTCCGCTCTTTCAAGATACAGCTCATACTGTTTTTTCTGCATGGCAATCTGTTCCTTCATATCCTGTGCCATGCGCTCGCGCGCCATTGAATCATAGACTGTTTTGAAGGTGTAAAATATCAACGTGTAAACAAGCAGCATAAGCACATGAATCGTCAGCATAATCGGATAGTTCCGCCCGATTCCGTCCGCACCGCCGAAAAAGTAGTTGATAAGACTGATAAGCACCGTAAACGACATCGGAATAAACGAAAAAATCCACCAGTTTATGTCAAGCTCCTCCATAAGCCTTTTGTGCCTTTTCTTTATAAGCCTGTTATATAAAAAGAAGTACCCGACCAGTATCACGCAGCGCAGCACCGACATAAATAAATAGCTCCGCACCGTAATATCGTTTATAAACGCGGAAATACTTGTGATTATTTCGTAGACATTTATCCATAGCCAGAAATTGAAAACGGTCTGTGATATTTTTTCCTTTGTAATCAGTAATATAAGGACAAAATACGGTACTCCGATAGTGAACAGCATAACCTTATGCAGTGTCTGTATGCCGAACCTAACCGTAATATACGAATTAAGCGCAAGACAAAGCGCCGTAACCGCCCCGAAGCAGGCATACGCACGATGAGCCGAATACCGATAGCTCATCATGGAATATCCGTCAAGCGTACATATAAAAAGCGTTACAAACAGTAACGCTATACTCTCCGTGTTACTCATTAGGGCGCCTCCGTACCGAAAATATAATCAAAATACGCTTTTTTTGCACTTTGCAGACAGGCTCTTGAAATCTTGATTTTCTTCCCGCCCGTAAGATAAAACGCATCACCTTCAATGCTGTCAATATGCTCGATATTGACAAGATAGCTCTTGTGACAGCGGCAAAAGCCGTGCGAAAGAAGGTAGCCTTCATAGTCGGTCAGCTTTCCGACAAGCTCAATTTCACGGTTTTCCGACAGCGTAAAAATTACCTTTCTAAGGTTGCTTTCAAGACACTGTATATTTGAAAGCAGAATTTTTGTTTCAACCCCGGAATATGTAACCGTGACATAGTGCTTTTTTCTCTGCTGCATAAAAAGCCGTTTCATGCACTCACGAAACCGCGAACGGTCAATCGGCTTTAACAGATAGTCAAACGCGAGTACGCTGTAGCTTTGAACGCCGAACTCGTTGCTTGTCGACATGAATACTATCGGCGTTTTCACGTCCGTAAGCCGCAGCCTTGCCGCGGTTTCCATTCCGCTCAGCTCCGGCATAAGAATATCTAAAATAATCAGGTCAAACGGATATGCGGCATGGCTTTTTAAAAGCTCCTCGCCGCTTTCAAACTCAGTGACCGAGAAGTTTTTTATCACGCTGCCGAGGGCGTCAACCGCGTCCATGCGGTCCGCCTTCAGGTCATCGCAAATTGCTATTCTCATATGATACAATCCTTTTTATAGTTAATATTACAATTATAAACGACGCTTAATGTCAATTCAAATTCCCGCATTTCGGCGGCTCGCGGCAGTCCTAATGTAAAGCCGCGACGCGTTCGAGCTGTTTACAATGCCCCATGCGCGCACCCCTCTGCACCTTTCAGCTGTTCGCGGCAATCAAAACGTAAAGCCGCGGCGCGGTTAAGCTGTTCGCGGCAACTCAAACGCAAAACTTCGGCGCGTTTTCTCAGCCTGCACCGGTTTTCCCTTCCGCCGCGCGGTCACGCCGTCAGGCGTTTCCGAGCCTTCTGAACTCGCCCGGCGCAACCCCCGCCGTTCTCTTAAATACCGCGTTAAAAAATTTTATATCGCCGTAGCCCGAAAGCTCTGCTATCTCGGTGATTTTTTTGTCGGTTTCGGAAAGCAGGCGGCAAGCCGTTCCGATTCTCAGACGCTGCACATACTCTGTGAACGTCATTCCGCTTTCCTCCCTAAATCTTGCGCTCAGATACTGCGGACTTATCCCGCGCACCGCCGCCGCGTCCGAGATACCGATTTTTTCCGTAAAGTGTTCCTCCGCAAATTTCATGGCAAACACCACATTTTTATCCTTGGGTCGGCTCCCCGCCACAATCCCGCGCAACATAAGAATCAGCGTTTCGATAAGGCGGCAGCGCACTATTTCCTCCCATCCCGTTTTTCGGTTTTCAAACTCCGCCTTCAGCTTTCCAAACAACAGCCGCACCTCTCCGTCACGGTCTGAAAATGTATGTCTTGTCGGCGGGG
>URZD01000071.1 GCA_900552305.1 uncultured Eubacteriales bacterium | reverse complement strand
GCCCGTTCATCGGCGTAACAAACGTTTCCACGCTCCGTCCGCGGATATGCGCATAAACCGCACTCGCTGCCACGGTCAGTACAAAGAAAATCAGCGCACACGCGATATATCTCTTTCGCACCCTAAACGCTGCAAACCTTATTCTGCCGTTTTTTGCGGTACTTATGTCCGTCCCCGATACAAAGAAACCGCCGTACACCCTCTCCGCCGAATTTTTAACTCTTTTTGTTTCTTCAATAGCTCTTTTCAAAAAAATCACCCCGCCATAATTATATTATGAACGGGGTAATTCAATTATTCTTTATCGGGTGCGTCCGCCGCCTGTGCGTCCTCATTTTCCGCGGCTTTGTCCGTTTCCGCGTCAAACAGTGTAAGCTGTTCCTCGCCCTTGTCCTCGGGTCTTATAAAGCAGCCCTTTGCGGGAATGTTCTTTGTCCGATAGTATTTCGGCTCCTTAAATCCCGCCTCGCTTGCCGGCTTTACATCCGCAACCACGCTGCCCTTTTTGGGGGTCATTACGCTTACGCCCTGCGAATTTTTCGTGGTTTTGGGCGCAATCTGCGCCGTGTCGAATATAAGCGCCTTGTCAATATCACTTATCGCGACAAGTTCCGTATCCTCCTTCAGATAAAGGATTTTTACAATCGGTGACGCTGTGGAATATGCGTTTGTCAGCTTTTTGCGGTTCAGCTTTGTTTCATAGCTTTTCAGCTCGATTTTCGCCATTTTACCGTTTTCAAAGCAGAACAGCACATATCCCGAAAAGTCGGTTGTCGCAATCATGCCGACAACCCTTTCGCCCTCGCCCATTGAGAGCAGATTCGGCATATACTCGCCCAAAAGGCTCGCCTTGCTGTCGGGAACCTCGTGCGCCTTAATCTTGTATACCTCGCCCATATTGGAGAATGCAAGAATTTCCGCCGCGTTCTCGGTTTCTATAACCTGAACAATGCGGTCGCCCTCCTTCACCTTCTGCTCGCCGCTGAATCTCAGCGAGGTAAGCGAAATCTTTTTCAGATAGCTGTCGTTTGTGCGGAACAGCTTTACAGGGTAGTTGTCTATGCTCTCGGCAACCTCCTCGCCGTCCTCGGCAAGCTCATAGATTATGCCCGATTTGCGCTCCGTACCGAATTTTTTCATAATCTCTTTAAGCTGTTTTTCGATGATTTTCTCTATTTTTTTGTTGTTCTCAAGCGTGTCGCGCAGCTCCGCAAGCTCATTGATAAGCGCCTGAATCTCCGAGGTTCGTTTAAGAATGTATTCCTTGTTGAGGTTGCGCAGCTTTATCTCCGCAACGTACTCCGCCTGAATCTCGTCTATCGAAAAACCCTTCATGAGGTTGGGAACGACCATTGCGTCCTCCTCGGTTTCGCGGACAATCTTTATCGCCTTGTCGATGTCAAGCAGGATTTTTTCAAGTCCCTGCAAAAGGTGTAGCTTGTCGCTCTTTTTCGCAATATCAAAGCGTATGCCGCGCTTTATGCAGTTCTTTCTGAATCTCAGCCACTCCGACAGAATGTCGCCCACGCCGAGTACCATCGGCGAGCCTTCGACAAGTATGTTAAAGTTGCAGCCAAAGCTGTCCTGCAACGGGGTCATCTTGTACAGTCTTTGCATAAGCCTGTCGGGGTCGGTGCCCTTTTTAAGGTCGATTGTGACCTTAAGACCGCTCAGGTCGGTTTCGTCGCGTATGTCCGAAATTTCCTTCAGCTTGCCCTGCTTTATAAGGTCGATTATCTTCTCGATAATAGCCTCAACCGTAGTCGTATACGGTATCTCGGTTATGTCTATGCAGTTTGCCTTTTTCTCGTATTCATAGCGGGCGCGGATTTTGAACGTACCTCTGCCGGTTGTGTAAATCTCGCGGAACGCCGCCTCGTCATATATAATATCCCCGCCTGTAGAGAAGTCCGGAGCCTTCAGCACCCCGGTCAAATCCGCGTCCGGTTTTTTCATCAGCAAAATTGCCGCCTCGCAGACCTCGCGCAGGTTAAAGCTGCAAATATTTGACGCCATGCCTACCGCTATACCCTGATTCGGATTTACAAGCACATTCGGAAAGCTGACGGGAAGGAGGGTCGGCTCCTTTATCGTTCCGTCATAGTTATCGACAAAATCGATTGTGTCCTTGTCAATATCGCGAAAAACCTCGGTACAGATGCCGCTCAGCTTTACCTCTGTATAACGTGACGCGGCATACGCCATATCGCGCGAATACTGACGTCCGAAGTTACCCTTTGAATCAACAAGCGGATGCAGCAGCGCCTGGTGTCCCTCGGTCAATCTGACCATAGTTTCATAAATTGCCGCGTCACCGTGCGGGTTGAGCTTCATTGTCTGCCCGACCACGTTTGCCGACTTAGTGCGGTTTCCGTTTATAAGTCCCATTTTGTACATGGTATAGAGCAGCTTTCTGTGCGACGGTTTAAAGCCGTCAATCTCCGGAATGGCTCTTGATATGATAACGCTCATGGCGTACGGCATATAGTTGCTTTCCAGAGTTTCCGTTATCTGCTGATTTTCTATTATAGGTTTTTTAGCCAATGTCGTCCGCCTCCCTTACATCAGATCTGTCATATCTATATATTTGTAGCCGTTTTCGGCTATGTGTTCTTTTCTTCCCGCAAGGTTATCGCCGAGCAGCAGTTCAAACACCGCCTGCGTTCTTTCCGCGTCCTCGGGCATTACCTTGATAAGCCGCCTTGTTTCGGGATTCATGGTCGTTTCCCACATCATCTCCGGCTGGTTCTCGCCAAGACCCTTGCTGCGCTGAATTGTGTACTTTTTGCCCTCGACCTTCTTCATTATGTCCGCTTTTTCCTTTTCGTCAAACGCAAAGTAGGTTTTATCCTTCACGTTTATCTCATAAAGCGGCGATTCCGCAATATATACATACCCTTTTTCGATAAGGGTGGGCGCAAGGCGGTACAGCATGGTAAGCACAAGCGTGCGTATCTGATAGCCGTCCACATCCGCATCGGTACATATTATAATCTTGCTCCAGCGCAGATTGTCAAGGTCAAAGGAGCTTAAATCCTTGTTATGCTTTGAGCTGATTTCAATGCCGCACCCCAAAACCTTCATCAAATCAATTATTATATCGCTCTTAAAAATTCTGTCGTAGTCCGCTTTAAGGCAGTTCAGAATTTTGCCGCGGATTGCCATTATCGCCTGAAATTCACTGTCCCTGCCGAGCTTACACGCACCGAGAGCCGAGTCGCCCTCCACTATATAAACCTCGCGCTTTGACAAGTCCTTGCTGCGGCAGTCCACAAACTTTTTGACGCGGTTCAGCGCGTCCATCTTGCCGTCCAGCTTCTTCTTTATATTAACCCTTGTCCGCTCCGCGGTTTCGCGGCTGCGCTTGTTTACAAGCACCTGCTCCGCAATCTTCTCCGCGTCCATTTTGTTTTCGATAAAATATATTCCAAGCTGCTCGCGCAGAAACTCCGTCATTGCCTCCTGGATAAACTTGTTGTTTATCGCCTTTTTTGTCTGATTTTCATAGCTTGTCATGGTAGAGAACGAATTGCTTATCAGACACAGGCTGTCCTGTACATCCACAAACTGGATTTTTGATTCGTTTTTGGTGTACTTTCCGTTGGCTTTAAGGTATTTGTCAATCGCGTACACAAACGCGTTTCTTACCGCCTTGTCCGGCGCGCCGCCGTATTCAAGAAAGCTCGAATTGTGATAATACTCTATTACGTTCACCTCGTTGTTAAAGCAGAACGCAAAGCTCATCTTCATTTTGTATTCTTCCTTGTCTTCACGGTCACGGCCGCGGCGTTCCGCCTCGATATACTGAATGGAGGTTTTCTCCTTGCCGCCCGAAAGCTCGGTCAGGTAGTCCACTATTCCGTTTTCGTAGTAAAATTCGTATTGCTCGAACGCGCCGCCCTCCTGCTCGTCATAAAGGATAAAGCGAACGCCCGAATTGACAACCGCCTGTTTTTTCATTGTGTCCTTGTAAAATTCAAGCGGAATATCAATATCCGTAAAAACGTCAAGGTCGGGTTTCCAGCGTATTTTCGTACCCGTGTGTCTGTGGCGGAACTCGGTTTTTTGAAGTCCGCCGATATTTTCGCCCTTTTCAAAATGAAGGTTGAATTTAAAGCCGTCGCGCAGCACCTCGACGTCCATATACTCCGAGCTGTACTGAGTCGCGCAGGTGCCGAGTCCGTTAAGACCCAGGCTGAACTCATAGTTTTCGCCCGAGTTGTTTTTGTACTTGCCGCCCGCATACATCTCGCAGAATACAAGCTCCCAGTTATACCTGTCCTCGCGCTTGTTAAAGTCCACAGGTATTCCTCTGCCCTCGTCCTCGACCTCAATCGATTTGTCAAGGAATCTGCGCACGATTATCCTTTTGCCGTAGCCCTCGCGCGCCTCGTCGATAGAGTTGGACAGTATCTCAAACATAGAATGCTCGCAGCCCTCTATGCCGTCCGAGCCGAAAATTACGGCGGGGCGTTTTCTTACCCTGTCCGCACCCTTCAGCGAAACAATACTGTCATCATTATAGCTTTTTGCGCTCACTTAACCTCGTCCTCCGTATTACTTAATCTTTTTCGTCCAATCAATATATGTAGTATTTACAAAACAATCAAACTACATTATATCAAAAAAATTTTATTCTGTAAAGTAAAATTTTTTATGCGGGTTTAAACCGGCAAAAAACGACCGAAGGCACGGTTAAACCCGCACCTTCGGTCACTGCCTAAATCATTTTATAAAAATATATTTTTGCCGTTCTCTTTTCCTTTACGCTTATATTCAAGCCGTTTTCAATAAGCTCCCTGCCCGATATTTCAAATTCAGCGCCGCCGTCCGCGTCAGTGAACACATAGGCGCCGTCGGCATTCAACCCTCTCAGTGTAAAATTCGCCGTTGTATACGGTGACCTTGCGCGGCGGAACACCTGAATCATTCCGTCCTTTTCCTCCGGGCGGTTATATTGAACCGCCGCCCATGCGCCGTTGCCGTCCTCCGCGTCCGCAAGAGGGTACATATCGCCGCAGAAATACGGTCTTACCTTCAGATATTCCCCGCAGTATTTTCTTATCCACTCAATATCCTCCGCACGCTCGCCGAAGTTTTCCGCCTCTGAAAACGTATAATTGGTTGTCATGCCGCCCGCGTACGCGCTGCGTATTCTGTATACGTCACCGTATATCCGTCCGGAGCCTGTGCCAGAATACGGCATCCATGTGCCAAAAGCCACGTTGTGAGCCTGCGCCACCTCGGGAATATGGTTTGCCGGACACTGCGCGTCACTGCGCCACAGCGGCACGCTCCGCCGCAGCGTTTCAATATCTATTCTCCTGCCGCCCGAAGCGCAGTTGTCGATAATGAGTTGCGGAAACCGCGCCAAAAGCCCGTCCCACAGCCGATAAAGTCCGTTTATGTACTTTATCTCGCAAATTCCTTTTCTGTCGGGCGCATCGTTATACCGCCATACCTCAAGCGGACCGTAGTTAAAATCCTGTCTGTAGCAGCTTATGCCGAGCCGCTCTATATACCCCGCAAGCAGGTCAAAGCACCACTTTCTTGCCGAGTCGTTTCCCAAGTCGAGCAGCAAACTTTTGTCGGTCTCGGACGGATTTTCAAGAAAATATTCGGGATGCTCCTTTACTATGGGGGTATCGCATACGGCGCGCTCCGGCTCAAACCAAAGCAACAGCTTCATTCCCGCGTCCTTTACGGCGCGGCTCACTTCCTTAAATTCGTCCGGGTGGACATTACGGTTGACGCGCCAATCCCCCGCATAGTGATACCAGCGGCTTACAAATTCATCCGTGCCGTCGCCGTCCGCCGTGCCGTACCAACCCGCGTCAATCCAAATATATTCAAACGGCAGTCCGAAGTCCTTTATTTTCTTTATTCTGTCAAGCATACCGTCCGTAGACATTCCGCCCCACAGTCCCGCGCAAAGCGGCGCGTACTCGGCTCTGCCCTCCGCTCCGATAAGCGAAAAATGCTTTTTCACAAGCCGCCGCCATTTGTTTTG
Organism: uncultured Eubacteriales bacterium; assembly: GCA_900552305.1. GTDB lineage: Bacteria > Bacillota > Clostridia > Monoglobales > Monoglobaceae > UMGS1494. Next base: position 4,176 of record URZD01000071.1, on the reverse strand, counting down.
CGACTCCGTGATGTCGCCCTCGTAGCTCATAATCACAAATGATGACGTTCTGATTTTTTCGCCGGAGTGAAGTCGGAACTCCGCGTCCTCGATTCCCGTTTTTATCCGCACGCTGTCCTCGGCTCTCGATATTTCGCAGCTCCACTGCCCTGTCCAACCGATTGCGCCTATTACCCCGCGCCCCTTCTCAAAAATATTGAAAAACGGCGCGGTATTCTCGGACGAACGCCCGCCGCTCGCCGCATAGCGTTTTGTCTGACCGGGATAGATATGGTTGACAAAGCCGCTTTGATTGTATTTGTCAATATCGCAGTAAAACTCGTCCTTAACCCATGTGGAGCCGCTCGGAACAATAACCTTTGTATCGGAGTCGCTGTCGGGAATAAACGCGCTTACCACCGGCGGCTCCTTGTGTTCAAACGGGATTTCAATATCCGCGTCCCACAGCTCCGAGATTACCCCGCTCGGCTCGCTGCCCGTGTTTTCAAACCATGTCACCCATTCATACGCGTCAAAATCGGGATATTCCTTTACCGTATTCTTAACGCAAAGTCCGTCCTTCAGGGCATACAAAAACACCGTTGCGTTTCCGTCCTTTTTAACGTCTGCCGACATTTCACAGTCCCACAAATTTTTGCCGCCGTACAAAAATGAAAAGTTTTTTCCGCTCTTTAAAAAATCCATTTTAATTTGCTCCTTTATTTTATAAATCTATACCAACAGAAAAACGCCGAGCATACAAAGCGCCATGCTCAAAGCAATCCTTTTGCTTATTTTCTCTCCGAAAATCAGCCTTGCGATAACCGCGGAACAGAAAATCGTTCCTCCGGTTATAAGCGGATACAGAACGCTTGCGGGCATAGTTTCCGCCGCCTTCAGTTGTATCTGATACGAAGCTCCGCCGAGTACCGCTCCGAGCGCGGTATACAAAAACGCCCGCGGCGGCGTTTTCCGCTTTTCATTATTTGCGTCCCTTTTCCCTGTGCAGACAAGAATAGCCGCGCAGATAACAGCCTTTGCAATGCCCGTCAGAATAACAAAGCTGAGCGTCGACACGGCATTTTGGCTAATCTGGTGCGCCTTTGACACCACGCTTACCAGTCCGTTAAGCAAAAATACCGTCATACACAGCGCCAGAAGCATTGCGCCTGTTCCTTTGCCTTCTCCGTGCGCCGCATATACCGCGGCAATAAGCACAAAAAGTCCCGCCGTACACATCAAATCGGGTCTTTCGCCCCAAAAAACCGCTCCCCAAATGTACGGAACAACCATTCCGCCAATCATCAGAAAAATCGTATAAAGCGACATTTTTCCGCAGCTCATTATCTTAAACCCCACCATAGTATAGGCGGACGAAAAAGCCGCCATAGCAAATGCCATAAGCACGGAGAACCCGTTTATTTCGCAGCCGAATCCGTTTATTGCAAAGAACACCGCCGCCGTAACCGCCCCCGTAATAATATTGAATTTCAAGCCGCTTTCGGTTCCGTTATCGGTTAACTGCTGATACGCCTTCGCCGCCGCAAAGCTGAGCGCGCACAGCGCAGCCGCTCCTATAACGGCAAAATATCCGCCGCCAAGCATTTTTTCACCACTCCTTTTCCCTTATTGTACTACATCAAAATTTATATTTATATTGACAATAAGTCAAAAAATATGATATACTAAGCAAAATTTTTATAAAAGCACGGTGATAGCATGAGCGGCGGAAACAACGAAAAAAAGTTTGATTTTTTTGATTTGCAGATTAAATACCTTGACGGTCAAAACTCCGCAAATGTGGATTTTCAGCATATTCATAATGAATGTGAGCTTTACATAAACGTGAGCGGCGATGTCTCCTTCATGGTCGAAAACACAATCTATGCCGTATCCGCGGGTGACGCTATTATCACAAAACCGTATGAGAATCACCACTGCATATTGAATACAAACGCAAACCACCGTCATTTTTGGCTCCTTTTCAAATGCAGCGAGGACGATTCGTTCTTTGATTTGTTCTTTAACCGTAAATCGGGCGAATGTAACCTTCTTAAATTCGACCCGCAAAGCATAGGTCGGATTCAAAGGCTCTGCCGAAGCCTTCTGCAAGCCGAAAACGGCTGCACCCAAACCGCTTTTGATTTTTTATCACTTATAGACTGTCTGAAAACGGGAACCGTAATCAGGCGCGGAAACGCCTGCTCCGACACGGAAATAATGGCAGCCGCCGAGTATATAAACAAAAATCCTGAAAAAAATATCAGCGTTTCGGACATGGCAAAAAAAGCCTGTATGAGTATAAGCACCTTTGAGCGGCACTTCAAAGCCGAAATCGGCATTTCCCCGCGCGAATACCTCACCAACAAGCGGCTGTCGCTTGCCTGTATGAAGCTGGACAGCGGTCTGTCTGTGCAGGAGGTCTGTGATTCGTGCGGGTTTTCGGACTGTTCGCACTTTATCGTACTGTTCAAGAAAAAGTTTGGAGTAACACCGTATAAATATAAAATGGGAAAATAAATACCCACTCGCATGGCGTGGTTTTCTTATACAAAAAGCACCCCGCCGCCCGAGTTTCGGGCGGCGGGGTGTATGTGATTCCGCAGTTATTTTTTTGCACAAACCGCGGACAAAGACGTTTTTCGCAATTTTTTCTTTATGCAGACCGCGGACAATGCCTTATTCCGCAATAATTCTTTATGCAAATCGCGAATATTGCTTTTTTCCACAGTCACTTTTTATACTGACAGCCACCGCTGCCGTTTTTCAGCCACGTCTGTCGGGCTGCGAAATTATCCGTCTTATTTCGCAGCGGTCAAAAACGACGGCTGATATATCGCTTCCGCTTATATTCCAAGCGTTTTAAGGTATTCGCGGCTCATCTTTGCCGATTCAAGCGGTGTTGCTGTCGGAGCCTGATCCTGCTCAACGATTAAGCAGCTTGCGCCCGCCTTCTCCGCCGACGCGATGATTGCCGGGAAGTCCTGAATACCGTAGCCGACCGGTCTGAATTCAAAGCCCTTGTCCTCCTGGGACGACTTTTGCTCCTCTTTGCCCTCGCTGTCAATCAGCGCATAAACCGGGCCGCCGCCGAGTTTTTTGCAAACGAAGTCCTTCAGATGTACAACCTCGATTCTGCCGCTGTACTTTTCAAGATACTCGCAGGGGTTAACTCCCGCATAGTGTACCCAACAGGTGTCAATCTGCGGCTGGAGCAAATCCGCGGGGATTGTTTCGTAAAGCCAGTCAAGAAGGAACTTGCCCTCATACTTGTTGAACTCAAAATCATGGTTGTGATAAAGCAGCTGTATGCCGTTCTCTTTAAGAAGCGCGCCCACCTGAGCAATCTCCTTTACGGTCTGCTCAAACTTGTCGTTGCCCTTGTGCTTATTCTTGTCCATCCACGGAATAGCACAGTATTTTGCGCCGATTGTTTTAAGATACCGTACGTTCTCCTCCGGCTTGTCGAGGAATACCTCATATGCCTGATGTACCGAGATACACTCCAGTCCGTGCTTTTCGAGAAGCGCCGCAACCTCCTCCGCCGTCTTGCCGAAATATCCGGCAAACTCAACGCAGTCATAACCCATATCCTTTACAGCCTTCAGTGTCGCGTCCATATCCTTTTCCATATCGTCGCGAAGTGAATAAAGCTGAATACCTACTTTAAATTTTTTCATAGCTTTTCATAGCCTTTCTGCCCGAAAATTATATTTTTAAACTCACACCCCGCCGCGGGCATTGCGGGAGCCGTTTCAAGACTTCGGCTCTGTGCCGAGCCTTGCAGATTGCACGCACGCGCCGCCGTAGTCCTCGGCGCGTGCGGCAATTTGCAGTCCTTTTTTATATCTCGGGGATATTAACCTCGATTTCGTGTCCGAGCTCTGCCGACTTAACTATCGAATCAATAATAGCCTGGTTGTAGATAATCTGGCTTGTCGGAACAGGAGCCGTACCGTTCTCCTTTACCGCGTCAAGGAACGAACGAATTTTCTTATAGAACAGGTCTGTGCCGTCATTGATAATAGGAATCTCTGTTTCAACCTGCGAGCCTGCAACCTCGTGATAAATCTTCATCGGGCCGCCTACCGAGCCGTTCCAGCACTCTGTCGAAGGAATACGGAGCGAGCCTTTTGTACCCATGATAATTGTATCTCCCGGTGTGTCAAGGTTCATTGCCCATGCAATTCTGAAGTC
>URZD01000070.1 GCA_900552305.1 uncultured Eubacteriales bacterium | reverse complement strand
GTCTTTGCAATAAGCTCGAAAATCGGCAGAATTTTTACGGCTGATTTGTCAATTTTTGCACCCAGACCGTCCGGGATACTGCGCGGAATATTTTCGTAAAATCCGCCGCCGGTTATATGCGAAATACCCTTTGCGCATATCTTATCCAACAGCGCAAGAACAGGCTTTACATAGATTTTTGTCGGTGTGAGCAGCGTTTCGCCGACGGACTTTCCGCCAAGCTCGTCAAGAGGTGTTTTTATGTCCGCATTTTCAACGTCAAACACCTTTCTCACAAGAGAAAAACCGTTTGAATGTACGCCGCTTGAAGGGAGCGCGATTATTACGTCGCCCTCCTCCATTTTGGAATTGTCTATTATTTTCGCCTTGTCAACCACGCCTGTGCAATATCCGGCAAGATCGTATTCGTCAACGGGATAAAATCCGGGCATTTCCGCCGTTTCGCCGCCGATAAGCGCCGCGCCCGACTGTACGCAGCCGTCGCATACGCCCTTTACAATGTCAGCTATGCGCTCCGGAACGTTCTTTCCGCACGCGATATAGTCAAGGAAAAACAGCGGCTTTGCTCCGCAGCAGATAATATCGTTCACGCACATGGCAACGCAGTCAACGCCTACCGTATCGTGCTTGTCCATAAGAAACGCGATTTTCAGCTTTGTTCCAACGCCGTCCGTTCCGCTCACCAGTATCGGCTTTGTAATTCCTTCAAGGTCAAGCTCAAAAAGACCGCCGAATCCGCCAACGTCCGAGCAGACGCCCTTTGTTATTGTTTTTGCAATGTGCTGTTTCATAAGCTCAACGGCTCTGTAACCCGCGGTTATGTCAACGCCCGCCGCCGCGTAGCTGTCCGATTTTGAAATATTATTCATTATATTTTACTCCTCTCCGTTCCAGCAGTATGTGCAAAGCTTGCACCTGTCTATTCCGATTGCCTTTATTACGCCTTCAAGCGACTGAAATTCCAGCGACGCGAACTTGAATTTTTCGCATATTGCTTTTCTAAGGTTTTTGCCGCGCTCTGTCCGGGTATCGCTGTATTCGTCTATGTGTTCAAAGCCTTCCTCGCCTTCAAGCTCCATGATTACGCGCCGTGCGATAAGCTCCATTTCGCTTGTCGCTCTTGAAAAATTGAGGAACTTACATCCGTACATAATCGGAGGACACGCCGAACGCATATGAACCTCCTTTGCGCCGTTTTCATAAAGAAATTCAACTGTTTCGCGCAGCTGCGTTCCGCGGACAATCGAATCGTCCACAAACAACAAGCTTTTGTCCTGTATAAGCTCATGGATCGGAATTTGTTTCATTTTTGCAACCTTGTCGCGATCCTTTTGATTTGCCGGCATAAAGCTCCGCGGCCATGTCGGCGTATATTTGATGAACGGTCTTGCAAACGGTATTCCGCTTTTGTTCGCATACCCGATTGCGTGCGGCGTACCCGAGTCGGGAACTCCGCAAACATAGTCTATATCGTAGCTTTCATCGTTCTCAGCCATTATCTCGCCGTTTTTGTAGCGCATGGTTTCGACATTCACGCCCTCATAATTCGAGGTCGGGTATCCGTAATACGACCAGAGGAACGAGCAAATCCGCATTTTATCGCCCGGCGCGCCGATTTGGGTTATACCGTCCGGCGTAACGCGGACTATTTCGCCCGGTCCAAGCTCCTTTTCGTCCTCAAAGCCGAGCTTTTTGTACGCAAACGATTCAAACGAGATACAGTAGCCGTGTTCGTTCCTCCCCGCGAGTACGGGAAGCCGACCCACCTTGTCGCGGGCGGCGATAATCGAGCCGTCCTCGGCAAGAATAAGAATTGACGCCGTACCCTCGATTTCCTCCTGTGCAAAATGTATTCCGTCGGCAAAGCTGCTTTTCTGATTGATGAGCGCCGCCACAAGCTCCGTTGAGTTGACCGCGCCGTCGTTCATTGCGCCGAAGTGTCCACCGCTGAACGAAAGGTATCTTTCAATAAGCGATTCGGCATTGTTGATTATACCGATAAAGCAGAGCGCATATGTTCCGAGCGAAGAACGGATAAGCAACGGCTGTGCGTCGCTGTCGCTTATGCAGCCTATTGCTGCGCTGCCGCGCATTTCCTCAAATACGTGCTCAAACTTTGTCCTAAACGGAGAGTTTTCAATATTATGTATTTTTCTCTGCAGTCCTATTTCTTTATCATATGCGGCAATGCCGCCGATTTTTGTACCAAGATGTGAATGATAGTCTATTCCGAAGAACACATCGGTCATGCAGTCTTCCTTTGAGCTTACTCCAAAAAAACCGCCCATTTTATTTCTCCCTTCTTATGTCTGTGCCGTGCAGCTTATAATTTGGTCATTATATTCGAGTCTTTTTCCAAAACCTTTGCGCTGTCCGCCGCTCTCTTTTCGTCAAGTCTTTTTGCAAGAGCCTCGTCACCGAGCGCCAGAATCTGGGCGGAAAGCAAAGCGGCATTGACTCCTCCGTCAATCGCAACAGTCGCCACGGGTATTCCGGGGGGCATCTGTACGGTTGAAAGAAGTGCGTCAATGCCGTCAAGATTTGTTGATTTACAGGGTATGCCGATAACAGGCAGCGTTGTATTTGCCGCAATCGCTCCCGCAAGATGCGCGGCCATTCCCGCCGCCGCAATTATAACGCCGAATCCATTTTCGCGTGCGCCGCAGGCAAAGCTGCGAGCCTCCTCCGGCGTTCTGTGAGCCGAATATACGTGTACCTCAAACGGTACTTCCAAAGCCTTTAAAGTGTCGGTTGCTTTTTTAATTACGGGTAAATCGCTGTCGCTTCCCATAACAATACCTACCTTTTTCATTACAGTGCCTCCGTTTATTTTATTTTTCCGCCGCCGCAAACAAAAAGGGCGCACTTACTCGCCAAGATGAGTAAATGCGCCCAGACGGTCGGCTGTAAATGGGGCTTTCACCCCTGCTCCCTGTTCCTTTGTGGTGCTCCACTAAAATCCGTCAGTCGCAAAGAACAACAAAAAATACTTCTTTTCGTACCTTTATTCTAACACACAAAAGCGCCTGTGTCAAGACACTAATTCAAAATTTTTATAATCAGGCGTTCTTCAGCCTGTCCTCTATTTTCTTTTTCAGATATTTTCCATCAAGCTCGCGTCCAAGATATATTTCATCAGCCGCAATACCCTGATAAATCAACATTCCCAGACCGTTTACCGTTTTAAGTCCGAGCCGCTCCGCGTCCTCCAGCAGCTTTGTCTGCGGCGGGTTGTAAATAAAGTCGGAGACAACTCCACCGTTTCCGATTTCCTCCAAAAACGAGGTGTCCTCAAAATCCGCCGAAACGCCCGCCATGCCGAGCGGCGTTCCGTTAATCAGTATGTCGCAGTCCGCACAGCATCTGCGGCAGTTTTCGGTATTGAGCGGATATACCTCCGCCATAACTCCCGTCTTTCGGTATACCTCGTTGGCAAGCTCCGCCGCGGTAGCCTCCGTTCGGTTAAGCAGCGAAATTTTTGCCGCGCCGAGCGACGCCGCCTTTAGCATTACCGTTGCCGCCGCGCCGCCCGCGCCCAAGAGCGTTATCCGTTTTCCCGCAAGCTCAAAGCCGATTTCGGCAAGAGATTTTGCATATCCGTCCCCGTCCGTGTTATAGCCGAAAAATTTACCGTTTTCCACCCTGACCGTATTCACCGCGCCGCAGCGCTCCGCCTCGGCATCAATGCTTTCCATATACTTGGCAATACTTTCCTTGTGCGGCATTGTCACGTTAAAGCCGTCAAGCTGTTTTGCCGCGTCCGACATCATAAACGCTTCCAAATCCTGCGGGCTGACATGAATTTTTCTGTATTCATAGTCGATTCCAAGCTCGTCAAGCACGGTTGTATGAATCACCGGCGAAAGGCTGTGTCCGATAGGATCTCCTATTACAGCAAGCTTAATCTTCATTTTTATTCGCTCCGACCTCACTTAAAAGATAGTCTATTGCCATTTTATAACCCGCAAATCCAAACCCCGCAATTTGACCCACGCACTCCGCAGCAGTCACCGAGGTGCGCCTGAATTCCTCGCGCTTGTGAATATTGCTGATATGAACCTCAATCGCCGGGACGCATACCGCCGCAAGCGCGTCGCGTATCGCATAGCTGTAATGCGTGTACGCGCCCGGATTTATTACGATTGCGTCATAGTTTCCGAGCGCATGGTGAATAAAATCGATTATCTCGCCTTCGGAATTGCTTTGCACCACAACGACCTCCGCACCGCGCTCCGCACAGTGCCGCTCAATCTCGCTTTCAAGCTCCGCATAGGTCTTGTTTCCGTAAACTCCCGGCTCTCTTATCCCCAGCATATTGATATTCGGTCCGTTAATTACCATAATTTTCATATCAGCCATTTATTTTTTCAGCCTCCCTGATTATTTTGCGGACAACACCGTCAATGTCGCCCCTGTTCTCAATCTCAACCTCCGCACATTCGCGGTAAAGCGGATTTCTGCGCTCAGCAAGCCTTGCCACCCTTTGCGCACCATCCTTCAAAAGCGGCCGTCCCGATGTATCGATGTCCGCGCAAATCTCCCTGACACTCCTGTTTATATATATCACATTTCCGTGTTTTTTCAGTTCCGACACATTTTCATCCCGCTCCACAATTCCGCCGCCGGTTGATATAACGGTATTCTCACGGCAAAGCAGGCTTTTCAAAACCTCGGTTTCGATTTCCCGAAACCCGTTTTCACCGCAATCGGCAAAAATCTCAGTTACGGTTTTTCCGCAGCTCTTTTCGATTTCCTCGTCACAGTCGGCAAAGTCAGGGAGATCTTTTAAGGCCCCCCTGCCGCAGGCCTTCCGAGTGTAGTTTTACCGCAGCCGGGCAATCCTATAAGTATTATATTTTTCATGACTGCTTTATTCCGTGGACTGTTTTGTAGTTACCAAGCAGTCTGAAGCCCTCCGCCTGCTCCGCAACCTGTTCAAGCGCGCGCTTTGTGTTGTCGTCGAGAAGGCAGCCTTCAAAATCGATAAAGAACCAATAGTCAAAATTCTTGTCGCGCGACGGTCTTGATTCTATTTTAACCATATTAAGTCCGTTTCTTGCAAAAACCGCAAGAATTCTGTCAAGCGAGCCGCTCTCGTTCGGGAGCGTAAAGTGAATACTTATTTTGCTGCTTTCTTCCGTGATTACGCCCTTTTTTGCAACAGCCGCAAACCTTGTCGCATTGCTGCCGCTCTGGCTTATGTTCTCCGCAAGCACCTTAAGTCCGTAAATCTTTGCCGCTCTTCTGCTTGCAATCGCAGCCTTTGACTTGTCGCCGCAGCCGGCTATAACCTTTGCGCTGAGCGCCGTGTTGAAGTGCGGCTTAAAGTCTATATCCTGCATTTTGGAGAAAAATTCGCGGCTCTGCATATAAGCCTGTTCGTGCGAATACACCGTTTTGATGTCGCTGAGTTCCGCGTCGGGCATACCGATAAGGCAATGCTCAATCGGAATGTCGGTTTCCGCTATAATATAGAGGTCGCGTTCAGAAAGAAGGTCATAAACGTCGGTTATCGAGCCTGTAAACGTGTTTTCCATAGGCAATATGCCATAGTCCGCCTCGCCGTTTTCCACCATGTCCAAAACCTCCGCAAAGGTCATTGCGTTTTTGCGCTTGCAGTCCTCGCCGAAAATATTTATCAGCGCCGATTCAGAGTTTGCGCCCGCCGCGCCCTGGAATACAACAGTAGGGTCGGATTTGAAGCTGCGCTCAAAACCGCTTATATCGATTTTTGCGTCCTTTTTTGCAAGCCGCTCGTTCTGTGCCGCGCGGCTTATCGCCATTATTGCTGTGTAAAAATCGTAGACTGCCGCCCCGAATCCTTCTTCCGCCGCCTGCATTTTTGCGTTCAGTATCTCAGTTTCGCGCTTTTTGTCAAGCACGGGCATATTGTTTGCCCTTTTGTACTCCGCAACCTCCGCGCTGCACTTCATCCGCTCGGTGAAAAGCGGCATAAGCTCGCTGTCAATTTTGTCTATTTTCTTTCTCAAATCTTCCAGATTATTCATTTTAATTCATCTCCAATAACGCAAGCGCAGTACACGCCTCTATAACAACCGCCGCCCTTTGGACTATGCAGGGGTCGTGTCTGCCCTTGATTCCTATTTTTGCATTTTTCATTTCTGAAATGTCAACCGTGTTTTGTTCCTTTGCTATTGACGGAGTAGGCTTTACCGCCGCCGAAAAGATTATCGGCATTCCATTTGTTATTCCGCCGTTGATTCCGCCGTTGTTGTTTGTTTTTGTAAAAACGTCCGTCCCGTCCGTAAAAAATTCGTCGTTTGCCGCACTTCCGCGCATTTCGGAAAGAGCAAACCCACGCCCAAACTCGATTCCCTTTACCGCGGGAACAGAGAACACAAGCGAGGAAATCACGCTTTCGACAGAGCCGAAAAACGGACTGCCTTTGCCTTTGTCATAACCGATTACCGCACATTCTATGACCCCGCCCGCGGAGTCCTTGTCGTTTGCGGCGGCAATGATTTCATTTTTCATTTTTTCGCCGATTTCGTCATCAAGTACCGAAAATTCCTTCTCTGCAAGCATTTTAAGGGTTTCCGCACTTATTTCCGAGGCAAGAAACGACTTTTCCCGTACGCTGCCGATACTTAGTATATGCGAGCCGATTGTCACGCCTCGTTCCGCAAGCTGCTGCTTTGCCAGCGCACCGGCAAACACAAGCGGCGCTGTTATCCGTCCCGAAAAGTGACCGCCGCCGCGAAAGTCGCGGTGTTCTCCATATTTGACAAACGCTGTGTAGTCCGCGTGTCCCGGTCTTATCAAGTCTTTTTCGTAATCGGACGAACGTGTGTCGCCGTTTTTTATTATTCCGCAAATCGGCGTCCCTGTCGTGTAGCCGTCAAACACGCCCGAAACAATCTCTACACTGTCCTTTTCGTTCCGTTTTGTCGAAAATCGGTTTCTACCCGGAGCGCGGCGCAGCATTTCCCGCGCAATAAACTCCGTATCAACCTTCATTCCCGGCCGTATTCCGTCCACTGCCGCGCCTATTGCCGCGCCGTGGGATTCGCCGAAAATCGTTACCTTTATTTTATTGCCCCATACGTTCATCTGACATTCCCTCCAAGCGCTCTGTAATCACCAAAGAAGTCCGGATACGACTTCTTCACCGCCTGCAGCGCACCCGTTATCCCAACGCCGCCTTCGCAGCGGCTTGCCGCAATCGCCGCCGCCATTGCTATGCGGTGGTCATTCCACGCGGAAACGGTATTGCCGCAAAGCACCTGACCTCCGACAATTTTCAGATAGTCGCTGCCCTCGTATATATTTGCGCCGAGCCGCGAAAGCTCCGATGCGGTTGCGCGAAGTCTGTCGCTCTCTTTAAGCCGCAGCCGCCCCGCATTGATAATTCTGCTTTCGCCGCGGCAAAAACAGAGCATAACCGCAATAATCGGCACAAGGTCGGGGATTTCGTCCGCGTCAACCGTTATTCCGTGCATTAACGAGGTACAACGCGCCCGCAGCCTTCCTTTGCCGCAACTTTCCACAATGCCGCCCGCCTTGCGGATAATATCGGTTATTTTTTTGTCGCCCTGTATGCTGTCCTCGTTCAGACCCTCACATACAATATCCGACCCGATTGCTCCCGCCGCAAGAAAAAACGCCGCCTGTGAAAAATCGCCCTCAACTCGGTAGGTCTTTCTTGAAAACCGCTGTCCGCCCCTAATTTCAAAGCTTTCATAATTATTGTTTTTAACTTTTATTCCAAAGCTTTTCATCACGTCAAGCGTAATGTCAACATATCCGCGCGAACGCAGCGCCCCGTCAATCACAAGCCTGCTGTCCTCTTTGGCACAGGCAAGCGCAAAAAGCATACCGCTGACAAACTGCGAACTTTCGCTGCCGTCAACCGTATATGTGCCACCGCGCATATGCCCGCTGACCGTTACCGTGTCTTGCCTCGTCATTTCACATTTCACGCCGCATTTTTTGAACAGGTCAAAATACGGTTTAAGCGGTCTTTGCATAAGCCTTCCGTGGCCCGTAAACTCACTTTTTATACCGAGCGCCGCCGCAATCGGCATAAAAAACCGCAGTGTCGAGCCGCTCTCGTTACAGTCCGCCGCAGCCAACGCGCCAAAGCCGCCCGTACCGCGCCCCTTAACCGTCAGATGCGATTTTTTTTCGTCATACACACACTCCGCGCCGAATGCCCGAACGACGTTAAGCGTTGCGAGTATGTCCTGAGAAGGTCTTATATTTTCGATTTTACATTCGCCCTCCGACAACGCCGCACAAATCAGTGCGCGGTGGGCATAGCTCTTTGAAGGAGGAATTTTCACACTGCCTTCAAGCCTTTGCGGCTCAATATATACCATATCCATATTATCGGTTTCCTTTTATAACGTCATCTTTTGCAAATTGTTTTATTATGGCTTTTCCAATATCCTCAAGCAGTATAAGGTTTACCAGTCCGCCGTCGCCTTTTTTATCAACCATAACCGCCGCGCCGAGCGAATCGCGGTCAAGCTCTATATCTGTCGGCAATCCGTAGCCTTTCAGGATTTTTCTTATGCTCTGCGATGTTCCCGCCGCTGTCATACCGATTTTTTCTCCGAACTCCGCCGCCATAACCATTCCGGCGGCAACAGCCTCGCCGTGAGTGTATGTTTCGTAGTTGTACTTCCGCTCTATCGCATGACCGAAGGTATGACCGAAATTTAAAATCATTCTTTCGCCCGTGTCGCGCTCGTCATTTTCGACTATACCGCGCTTAATGTCGCAGCAGCGGTGGACAATGTCCTCAATTTCCGCGTATACGCTTTCTCTGCCGCCGCATTTTTCAAGCTGTTTGTAAAGCTCTGCATCGCGGATAAGACCGTATTTTATAACCTCCGCCATGCCGTCCGAGAATATCCTGCCGGGGAGCGTTTCAAGTGTTTTTGTGTCGATTATTACCGTCTTTGGCTGATAAAACGCGCCGACAAGGTTTTTTCCGCTCGGAACATCTATCGCCGTTTTGCCGCCCACGCTGCTGTCAACCTGCGCAAGCAGCGTTGTGGGTATCTGTACATAATCAACACCGCGAAGGAGCGTTGCCGCGCAAAGTCCGGTCAGGTCGCCGACCACACCGCCGCCGAGGGCGATTATTATATCGCTTCTGGTGATTCCGCCGCTCAGCATACTGTCATACAAAAAGCCGAGCATTTCAAGCGACTTTGACTTCTCGCCCGCGGGTATGACGGTAAGCTCCGCGTCAAATCCCGCATCAAAAAGGCTTTCGCACAAAACATCCGCGTGCAGCGGCTCGACATTCTCATCCGTCACAATAAACGCCTTTCGGCTTTTTGTAACCAAGCCAATTATTTTTCCGCTTTCCTTTAAAATGTCCCTGCCTATATGAATGTCGTATGCTCTTTCGCCAAGCTCAACCCTGAGCGTTCGCATCGAAATCTCCTCCTTTGTGAAATTCAAACATGTTACTCTGTTTCAAAATCAAGACACGCGCGGTTTGAGGTAAACGGACGGACAAACGTATCCGCAACCGCGTTATGCGCTTTGTCCGCCGCATAACGCATCAGCGCCGCCTCATCCTCGAACGATGTATCAAGCATTAAATCCGCGGTTGACGAGGGAAGTCCGTCTATGTTGACGCGTATATCCAAAAGACCGGGGATTTTACCTTTTAACCCCTCAAGTCCGTTTTTTATATCCTTCTTGATTTTTTCCTTTTCCTGCTGTGTGTACTCGTCTTTAAGATTCCAAAGTATGACATGTTTTACCATAATTATTGTCTCCTTTATTCTGACAGTATTTCAACATCGGCACAAATTACCGCACATATTTATATTATAACACAGCTTTTTAAAACTTTCAACATTTTTTACTGCTTATTTCGGCTCCGTACGCTGCATTTTCAGCTTGTTTGTCCTGACCGTTTCAAGAATTTTCTCCAATTCTTTCCTGTCCGACCGCTCAATCGCTTGTCTTATTGCGCCAAGCGCACGCGTCAGCCCGTCTATCTCATAAAGAAGGTTTTCGCGGTTTTCTATGAACAGCTCGCTCCACAGCTTTGGGTTGATATTCGCTATGCGTGTGCAGTCGCGAAACGCGCCCGCAGTATACGCAAGATTCATTTCCTTATTATAATTAAGGCACAGCGCCGATGCGGAAACGTGCATAAGGTCGCTTGTGTATGCGATAATCCTGTCGTGGGTTTCCGCGTCCGCCTCGGTTATCCGGTAAGCCTTACCGCCGTTGTCGACGAAATAAGCCTCGGACGGCTAGCTCGTG
>URZD01000069.1 GCA_900552305.1 uncultured Eubacteriales bacterium | reverse complement strand
TAGTGACACTACGGGTATGAACCGTATGCTCTAGCCAACTGAGCTATACCGCCATATCGTTGCTTGTCCAAAGGACGTTTTATATAATACCATAAATTTTACGTCTTGTCAAGCATTTTTTTTAAATTTTTTTAAATCTTTAAAATTTTAATGTACTATATTTATAATATGTTTTTTAATATGTGTATGTGCGGAATTTTTCCGGTATGCAAGGACTATGTTTTGAATCCCAGTGTTCTTGCTTTGCAGATGTATTCTCCTATATTATATTTTGCTTTATATTATTTTATCGGTTTTATCCTCTGCAGAAAATTTTCTTTCAGCAATTACAATATTTATTTTATAGCGAAAATTTTTGTTAAGATGAGTAACATAGCTTAGATTACCATAACTTTTTATTTGAGTATTTATATGGTATGTTTTATAAAAAAAGATTGAAAATAAATTTTTTTGACTTGAACTTTGAGCAAACGCGAGTATAAACGAGTAAATTCACGAAAACGTGACCTTGAGTTGCGGTAAATCAATTTCTTTTAAAAAAGGGGTTGACAAAGCAGAAAAGCCGTAGTATAATAAACAAGTTGAAAACCTCGGGACAGGTTTTCAGCCAAAAAAGTGCTGTAATGCACAGGTAACAGACTGTGGGCAAATGCACATATCGGAAGGTGTGTTCATCTGCTCATAGTCTGAAAGAAATTTTTTAGGAGGTAGAAACAATGTCAACCTACATGGCAAAAGCTAATGAGATTGAGAAAAAGTGGTATGTTATCGACGCTGCGGGCAAGCCGCTCGGCCGCGTTGCCGCAGCTGCCGCAACTATTCTGAGAGGTAAGCACCGTCCGGAGTTTACACCGAACGTTGCCTGCGGCGAATACGTTATAATCGTAAACGCTAAGGATGCAGTTCTTACCGGAAACAAGCTCGGACAGAAGAAATGGTTCAGACACACCGGTTATATCGGTCATCTGAAAGAGGTATCCTATAAGGATATGATGGAGAAAAACCCGGAGAAGGCAATGGAGCTTGCGATTGCAGGTATGCTCCCGCACAACACTTTGGGCAGACAGGCATTAAAGATGCTCAAGGTTTACAGTGGTGCAGATCACGAACACGCTGCTCAGTCACCGATTGAGTGGACAGGCGAAATAAGATAGGGAGGATAGAAAACCATGGCTAATTCAATTCAGTATTACGGAACCGGCAGAAGAAAAGAGTCGGTTGCCAGAGTAAGATTAGTACCGGGTAACGGTGCAATAACAATCAACAAGAGAGATATTGACGATTATTTCGGTCTTGAAACACTCAAGGCTATCCTTCGTCAGCCGCTTGAGCTCACAGGCACAATTGGTAAGTTTGATGTTCTGGTAAACGTTAAGGGCGGCGGCTTCACAGGTCAGGCAGGCGCTATACGTCACGGTATCGCGCGCGCGCTCCTCGAAGTTGACGCAGAAACCTTCAGACCCGCACTCAAAGCGGCAGGCTACTTAACGCGTGACCCGAGAATGAAGGAAAGAAAGAAATACGGACTCAAAGCTGCACGTCGTGCGCCGCAGTTCAGCAAAAGATAAGAATATATCTGCTGCAAACCCGAAAACATTACGTTTTCGGGTTTTTTTATTGCGTATTTTTTATATAAAAATGTTCAATTTTATTATATAATATCAATATACTATTGACAATGTAGAAAAAACGTAATATAATCAGTATATAATAAGCAAGTAGGTAGAAAAATGCCTAGGAAAACATATTTGGGATATATTAAATGTGAAAACTATTTTTATAATTTCTATCCGCAGTATATAGTCGAAGAAAACACGCTCCGCGCCGTGGAGAATTATGATAACCTTATTTTCTTTCAAAATAATTTTCGGAAAAGCATAAATATCGGCAGAGCCGGAGCCCGCCGATTTGTTCAAAAGACACTATCATAAACTGGAGGAGTATAAAGAAAAGCTCTGTTTTATAACATTTTCCGATGATGACTTGATAGAAATTCCAAAAGAAAACTTTACACAATACAGATTATCGTTTTGCGAGTTAATGGAAAACAAATCGATTTCTGTTTTTGAAAGCGGAGACCGCGGTATATATTTTGTTACAAAAACTGCCAAAATTTTAGAAGATGAATGGTATATAAGTGAAATGCCTCAAAGGGTAGGTTCTTTGGAAGGTGACCTGAAAGAAGGTAAAAAATACTTTTTGGATGACGGCAACAATATTATCGGTCCTTTGGAATATAGGAATGTAAATGGACTTTGTCTTTTTAAACCAAGGAACGGCTTTGCAACAAATAGTTTTACGGTTATGAACAGTACGGACTGCTATACAATTCAAACCGACGGATTCGACGGAACAAGAACCGAAAGATATGTTATGTATAACCCGGAAGCTGTTGATAACATCATCGAAAACCATGTCAATGAAGATAACGGTATATCTGTTGAAACAGATGAGTATATAACAGAAAACAATGCAGAGGAGTACAGCGTCACCGACATACTCAATAGCATTACGGAAGAAATACATAACTATCGGAACTATGATAAAAATATGATAAAAAATATGCTCATCTGCATAACACAGGGTTTTCTTACCGTTTTTGCTGGAGAACCCGGAACAGGCAAGACCTCTATATGCGACAAGATTGCAGATATCTTGGGCGTATCACAAAAAGACGAGTCGGACAACCGTTACCTTTCGATTTCCGTGGAAAGAGGGTGGACGTCAAAAAACGATCTACTATGGATGGATAAGGATAACGGTTAAAAAGACTGACGGATTTGAGCTTTCAAGCGGACACATATATGTTATTCCGAAAAAAGAGGAAATCAAACAACAAATTAACAATATGATACGTTATATCATAAACCGTTCAAAAAAAATAGAATTTCCCGGGTCGGTTTGTGATTTGTTCGGAATAAACTTTGACGGCAACAACAGGAATTTCAAAGCAGAGGATATACTTAACAGTATTCTCAAGGTATACGCAGAAAACTACCGGCACTTTTACAACAATAGCCGTGCAAGACTTACGGAAATAAAGTCTGTTGACAGCATAGAAAAACTCACCACTTTTTCACAGGACACAGCCAGGTTTATAGTTACCCATCCGCAGTATCTGTCAATGGCAAAAGACGGTCCCGTTAAGTTTAAAAGCAATACGTATATACCGCGAAAAACACTTGTTTCGTCAAACAGGAAAAGCTATGATATTTATGAAAACCGTATTGTTCTGGGTTTTTTGAAATATCTTTCCAATCTTTCTACACAGGGAGAAAAGTTTAAAGACGCCATGTATATCAAAAGAATGATTTCCGATCCGAACACAGAAACGGAAACACCTGAATTTGGCGACGTAACGGAGCTGACCGTTAAATTTCGTAAAATGTATGAGAAATATAAGAAAATATTTAGCAATACAGCGGATATTACGGTTGACACTTTGCCGCAGATGACGCATATATTTAAAAATGTACCGCATTATCGCGATATTTATAAGCATATACGACTGTTTTTTTTCGGCGGAGCAATTAACATACCCGATGACGATAAAATAAGGTGGAATCTTGTAACTTCGTCACAAATTTACGAGTATTACGTATTTTTGAAACTGGATGAGGAGCTGGAAAATGACGGATATGTGAGGAAAGAGAAAAATCCGCGCAACAATGCCGCTTTCCCAAAGTATTTTTATTATGAAAAGAGTGACGAAAAGAAATATCTATTTTATCAACCCGAAATAGTTTATAGCGGCAAACCAAGCGATATAAATCTGAGAAGAAACACAAAAATATCACTTGGTTCAAATACAAAAAGCGAGGAGAGCTATACCCCGGACTATATTATAAAAAGCGTGGACGGAAGCGGGAATGAGACATATGAAATTGCCGATGCAAAGTTTTCGGATTTCGATACCGTAAAAGAATATTACTTACCTGCTGCGGCGTTTAAATATCTTCTCTCTGTTCAGGGAATAGATAATGCGGTAATAGAAGGTATGCAACTGTATTATTGCAAGGGGCATGCAAAGAATGACCGGCCTCCAACGCTTGAAAAACCGTACGCAAAAATTAAGTATCTTTATTAAGAACGGCTTTTTAGGCACACGGGAGTTGAACACATTTATCGCGGGTACTCTTTCAAACGTCACGGGCGGCGGACTTTAAGCGTTTACCGCAAAAGAATCCGCGCGTTTTGCCGACATTAAGCACAAATTTTCCGCATTTTGGGAAATTTGTATTGACTTAAAACGCTTTTTGGTATATAATATTTGAGAATAAAAAAACCGAATATTGTAAAACTATTATTAAAATAAAAGGGAGTAGCTTACGAACACCGTTCGTTTCTCCGGCGTCAATACGGCAAAACGCCCGCTTGAGGATTAAAAAGCAAGACTTTTATCGGGATTTTTCATGCGTTCCGATAAAGGTCTTTTTATTTACGGATTTTGTGCGCGCCCCGATAGACATCTTTTACTCATGGATTTTGTGTGCGCTCCGATAAAGGTCTTTTCGCGGAAATATGAACGGACAATCAGCATAACACCCGCAAAACGGCGGTCATCCGAGTAATCAATGAAATTTATATATAAAACTACGGGAGGATAATTTTTAATGTATGATCTGTTTTCAAACGTACTAAACATCACATGGCAGCAATGCGTCATGTGGGTTATCGGAGGATTGCTTATTTATCTTGCAATCAAAAAGGACATGGAGCCATCGCTGCTCCTGCCGCTCGGCTTCGGCGCGATACTCGTAAATCTGCCCATGTCCGGCGCAGTAACGCAGATTTATGACGGAGTGAAGGAAATCGGCGTCATTGACGTGCTTTTTAACGCCGGTATAGCAAACGAGCTTTTTCCGCTGCTGCTCTTTGTCGGAATCGGCGCGATGATTGACTTCGGACCTCTGCTTTCCAACCCAAAGCTGATGATTTTCGGCGCGGCGGCGCAGTTCGGAATCTTCTTCACGCTCAGCCTTGCTGCATTTTTCGGCTTTGACCTAAAGGACGCAGCCTCAATCGCGATTATCGGCGCGGCGGACGGTCCCACATCGATTTTTGTCGCAAACTACTTCCACTCAAAGTATATAGGCGCGATAATGGTCGCGGCATACTCGTACATGGCTCTTGTTCCGCTTATTCAGCCGCCCGTCATCAAGGCGCTGACCACAAAAAAGGAGCGGCTTATCCGTATGCCGTACTCCCAGAAAAGCGTGTCCAAGACAACAAAAATACTCTTTCCGATAATAATCACCGCGGTAACAGGCATCGTTTCGCCGCGCAGCGTTGCGCTTATCGGCTTTCTTATGTTCGGCAACCTTGTGCGCGAATGCGGCGTTCTTGACTCGCTGTCCGACACGGCTCAAAAGGTACTTGCAAACCTTATCACGCTTTTCCTTGGAATAACGATTGCCACAAAAATGCAGGCGTCCATGTTCCTCACGCGCGAAACGCTTATGATTATCGCACTCGGACTTGTCGCGTTTATATTTGACACAGCGGGCGGCGTGATTTTTGCAAAGCTGCTTAACCTGTTTTTGCCCGAAGGCAAAAAAATCAATCCGATGATAGGCGCGGCGGGAATTTCGGCATTCCCGATGTCCGCACGCGTGGTTCACAAAATGGGTCTGCGCGAGGACCCGCAAAACTTCCTGCTTATGCACTCCATAGGCGTCAATGTTTCGGGTCAGATTGCCTCCGTTATCGCGGGCGGTCTTATACTTAACCTTTTAGGATAGGAGCGAATGATTATGAATACAAACTACGAAGCATTTCTTTCAACACTGCCGGTTATGGCAAAGGGCATGGCTGGAATTTTTATTGTAACCTGCGTTATTATCATTGTAATGCTGGCTCTTAACAAATTCTGCGCGCCGAAAAAACAGGATTAAAATAACAAACATAATTATCATAAACGTCGTAAAAGCCGCGCCGGCAGGCACGTCTTTTGACGAAACAACGTAAAAATGGCAGCTTAAATCGGCTTAGGCAAAACGAATTAAAAAACAACAAAGCGGGCGAGCCTAACTTTTTACCGAAAATCACAAAAACGGCATAGAAATATAAGGAGTTTCTATGCCGTTTGTCTTTGCCGTTTGTCTTTGCCGTTTGTCTATGCCGTTTGCATATCGTACATTATTTTTTCAGTATCGAAATCGCGTCAAAAATTGTCTTTTCGTATGCCTCCATACCGTATTTGTCGACTTCCGCCTTATTCTTCTCGCCGTGAGTCAGACACCCTGCGCCGCCGATACATCCGCCTATGCAAGCCATTCCCTCGATAAAGTTTCCCTTAAGCACATTCTTGCTCTTTTTAAGAAGAGCCACACGGCACTCCTCAATTCCGTCGCAAGGTACAGGACTCAGCTCGAAGTCGTCTATTTTATTTTCCTTAAGAGCCTGCTTAACCGCGTCCGACAGGCCGCCGCTGCGCGCAAATATTCTGCCGTAGTATGACGCGTTGTCAAGCACGTCCTCGCCGAGAGCGGTAATATCAATGTCACGGCTGTCAAACAATGCCTGAAGCTCCTCAAAGGTCAGGCACGAATCCACATACTGCCGTACCTCCTCCTTCTTTATCTCTGCCTTCTTCGCAGTACACGGCCCTATGAACACAATACGGCACTCGCCCTCATGCTCCTTTATGTACTTTGAAATCGCAGCCATGGGCGAAAGATTATGCGAGATATGCTCCGCAAGCTCCGGAAAGCTCTTGTGAATATAATCAACAAACGCGGGGCAGCATGAGCTTGTCAAAAATCCCTTTTCCGCAAGCTCATTTGCCTCGGAATTTGCCACCATATCCGCGCCGAGAGCCGCCTCTACCACCGTATAAAAACCAAGCTCTTTAAGTCCCGTGATTACCTGACCGAGCTTTGCGTAACGGAACTGGCTTGATATTGCGGGGGCAACCACCGCAAAAACCTTATATTTTTGGTTGTTTTCGCTCTTTTTGATTATGTCGATTACGTCAAGAATATACGATTTGTCGCTTATTGCGCCGAACGGACACTGATAAACGCACGCGCCGCACGATATACACTTATCGTAATCAATTTTTGCCGCGCGGTTTTCGTTCATGGAAATTGCCTTGACCTTACACGCGCTTTGACACGGACGTTTTCTGTTAATTATCGCGGTAAACGGGCAAACGCCCGCACACGCGCCGCAGTCAACGCACTTTGCCTTATCGATATGCGCAACGTGGTTTTCGTCAAAGGTTATCGCGCCACGTCTGCACACATCCTCGCAGCGGTGAGCAAGGCAACCTCGGCATGAGTTTGTGACCTCATAGCCGCCCATTGGACACTCGTCGCACGCAATCTCAGTAACCTCGATTACGTTCGGGTTATCATAATCGCCGCCCATAGCTATCTTTATGCGCTCGCCGATTATCGCGCGCTCCTTATAGACGCAGCAACGCATGGTCGGCGTGTTTCCCGGTATAATCCGCATCGGTATATCCATCAGATTTTCAAGAAGCGTGCCGTTCCACGCCTCTCTTGCCACCTCTCGCAGTACCTTGTATTTAAGGTGCTGCACCTTTGTATCAAACTTTCTCATTTTTAAATCCTCAACTCCATTCTCTAAACAGCGTTTCGTTCCGTGCCTAAGACCCTGTACGCAGAACTCACGCATAATTTATCAGAAATAGCTGACCTTTATCCGTTTCCCCATTTCCTTAAGGCATTTGGAAAGGTCCTCAACAAGATTCATTTTTATATTGAAATTTATCGGCAAATCGGGGTTTTGGTGCGCGGGGTTAATCGCCCTGCCGACATAGAAATTGATGTCGGTCGCCTCCTCAAAGAGCAGGCGGCAGATGAGCGACGCGCCGTCGCGCTTATATCCCCACTGCTCGTAGCTCTCGTTGTTCTTCAGATAGTCGCGCGCGTACTCCAAAACTCTGTTTATAGTTATAACGCCCTCGGTTACAAGGTCAACGCCCTCAATCTCCGCAGTCGGCGGAACGTCGCTGTTCTCGTAATTAAGACTCGGCTTGACCGTCTTGCCGAGGAACTTTGCCGCTATCGTCGACGTCGTACCTCCGCACACAATATGCTTGCCCTCCTTTGAGAAGAACAGCGCCATCATGCGGTTCGCGTCGTCGCGGTTTGACGGCGGTCCGAACAGGATATTCACGGGCGCGCGCCTGCGAACCCTTACCACGCACGCGGTTGCGTCGTCGCCCGGCTGTTCGCCGTAGAGCCGAAAACACTCGTCAACAAGTATTGTCGCAAGCGTTTTTGCGGTAAACCCGCCGAACGTCAGCGGCTCCAGAAACGATATAATGTCCTCGCGTTTCCAGCCGAAATTATACGCCGTGCCTATGCCCGCATGAGGGCAGCCGTCGCTCATTGCAACAAAGGTGTCGTTCTCCTGTAGGCTTATCACGCTTTTGTAAACCTTTTTGCCGTCAATGTTCATCTCCGACATGGGGTAGTCATAGTTTTTGTTGTCGCGGAAGAAAATTACCTGCGGATTGTCATACTGGATAAGCTCCGCCGTTTCGTTGTCTATCAGGTGAATTATAGTAAATGTCGAGTATGCAACACCCCTGACCGAGCAAATCGGCAGCGTAGCCGCGATTGTCGACACGCACTCCTCCAGAGCCAGACCTTCCGCCATCATGGTTGAAATTATCTTTGACGTCAGGGTGGATAGTATGCTTGCCTTTACGCCGCTGCCGAGTCCGTCGGCAAGTACGATAACGGACGAGCCTTCGCCCTGTTCCACCACGTCAACGTGGTCGCCGCAGAGCTGCTCTCCGAAATGGTTTACGCTTTTATAGCCTATATCCGCACACAAATTATTCATCCGCAATATTCTCCTTCAGCTTTGTCAGTGCAATTTTTGTTTCGGCAGCCGTTTCGCCGAGCAGCGACGCTATTTCCTGAACAATGCGCATCTGCTTGTCGACAACCCTGTCCGCAATTTCCGCAGTCTTGTGGCTCATGTCCTCCTTCTGTCGGCGGGCATTTTCCTCCTTGGTTATGTCGCGCATGATACAGACAATCAGTCTGTAATCCTTGTCATAGACGATAGTTTCCTCTATGTACCGCTCATATTCCGCAAGATAGGTGCGCTTGCTGCGCAGGCTTCGTCCGCTGCCCAACACATCCGTAAACGGTTTGGGGTCAAGGATTCGCACCACCTGATCGCCGAGGATATCCTCTGCGCGGCTCAGATTCATCATTTTAAGCGCCGCCGCGTTAATCTGCTGAACCTCCAGCGCCTCGTTCAGAACTATAAGTCCGTTCGGCGTATTCTTGACAATCGTATCGGAAAAACTCTCCGCCTTTTCCTTAAGGTACGGCAGACACATTGAAATCTCCGCCTTGCCCTGGTAAATCGCAACCGCCTTCTCGCGGCAGGAGTCGTACCCGCACGAGCCGCAGTTCAGCTCGTCTGCCGGCTTTGTCTTGCCCATCTGCCGCAATATTTCGGTTATTTCCTCCTCGGTCGGCGGCTGAAGCTTTTTGTTTATTATTGTAAAGGTCTTTTTCAGCGACAGATTATCCGGCTGCTCAACGTCAAAGTCCTTTTTGCCGGCAAAATCCGCAACCGACATATAATCCCTTACCGGGCTGCGGTGGAACTTGCCCATGACGGGACCGCCAATACAGCTGCCCGCGCAGGCTGACATCTCGATAAAGCACTTATGCACCTTTCCGCTTTCAATGTCTTTAAGAGCCGCTATGCAGTTTTCCACGCCGTCAACCGCCATGTATGTATATTCGGGATTCCTTTTGGTCATGGTTTTAAGGATTCCGCCCGTAGTCGGGAAAAACCTTGCGCGGCTGTTTTCGTCCGCACGGCTTTCCGCTTTAAGCTCAATATGCTCCTCGTCAAACCACTTCGTCAGCTCGTCAAACGTCAGCACCGCGTCAACTATTCCCGAGTAGTATTCCGCCTCGTCCTTTTTGGCAACGCAAGGACCGACAAAAACGGTTTTTGCGTTTCTGTCGCGTTCCTTTATCCGCATACAGTGAGCCTGCATCGGCGAATATATGTCCGCAAGGTACGGCAGCACACCCGGAAAATACTTTTGGATAAGCAAATTCACGCTGTGACAGCAGGACGAAATAATTACATCCCGATTATCCTCGTCTATCATTCTTTCATATTCGTTTTTTACAATCGTAGCGCCGACGGCGGTTTCCTCGACGTCCTTAAAGCCGAGCTTTTGCACAGCCTCGCGCATTGACTCGATTCCAACGCCCTCATAATTGGCTATGGATGCCGGCGTGAGGAGGGAGTGTG
>URZD01000068.1 GCA_900552305.1 uncultured Eubacteriales bacterium | reverse complement strand
TCAACACGCTGACCTTCAACCGTATCAAACGGTATATTTCTGTTTTTTGCCCTGAAATATCGGGTGATGTATCCGCTGTCCGCTCCGCCGACAAGCAAAGCGTATATGCCGCTTGACGCGGACTGTTTCATGCGGAATACAAACTCTGCAGCGCCGTCTGTCGTCTGCTTTTGCGCTGCGTATACGACATTCTGCGCGGACAAAGCCGCGGCGCCCCCGTCCTTTACCGGTACGATAACCGCCGACACGCTCTCCGCATTTAATGCACCAAGCTCAACATTCAGCCGATTGAGAGCCGCAACATCAACCGTTGCAAGGGCGCCGTCCGCAGCGGCGGATAGCGCGATCTCCGCCCCGTCCGAAGTCAAGCTGATATTTTCAACCGTCTCCGCAAAGGTCAGAATACACAAAACCGAAATCGCGCTTATTATTACGATAATACATTTTAGTGTTTTGTTCATTACTGTTCTCCTAATCGGATTTAGTTCTTGTCCTTGGTTTGATTGAACTCATCAAGCTGCTTCTGCAGATCCGCTATGCTATCGTCAACGCCTACCTTTTTGAGAGCATTAAGAAATTCCGTCAACGTCGGCTCAACATCCACCACGCCCAATACAAGCTGTTTATCGTAGTTATTTATTGTGTTGCTTATTTCAATTCCTCTCTGCTTTATATCAGGATCCTTGACTTCCTTATTCAAAAATCTGCTGTAGCCGTAGTCCACCGCTTCGTCATTAAACGCTTTCAGCTTTTCATGCTTTTGAGGGTCCTCGTTCGGGAGCAGATAGTCAAGAAATACATTGCCGATTGACCAGCTGTTGGCATAAAGGTCATAGCCGCTGTTCGCTATCGGCTTTACCGTTTTTTCGTCAACCTTTGTGTAGTGCTTGCCCTCGATTCCGTGAACAACAAGGTTTTTCACATACGGGTCGGTATTGAGAAGGTTTAAGAATCTCATAACGCGCGCCGGATTTTTGCTTGTTGCGGAAACCGCCTGCATCGATCCCGTACCCGCAAGCATATCAACAATCGGCTCCGTTACCTCCGCCTGTGCAAAATCATATTTTGTATCTTTGAATACCTCATTTACCTTATCCGGCTTGAGCGGAATGAGCATAACAAACGTCTTGCCCTCGCTCATCCTTTGAATCTGGTCAGTTGCAGTAAGCACGTCGGGACGAACATAACCCTTTGTATAAAAATCGTGTGCAACCTCGCAGTCCTGTCTGTATTCCTTTGTTGCGTATACGTTTATCGCCTTGTTGTCATAGCTGCCGTCAAAGTACATAAATCCCGCAGTTCTGTGCAGCATACTCGGCGTTCCGCCGCCGTATTCCCAATCAATCGGGTACTTAATATCCGGCTCGTTCTCCTTAATCATTTTGATAACCGGCTCAAGCTCCTCGAATGTTTTGTACTTTGTCATATCGATATTGTACTTATCCGCAATATCCTTTCTGTAAATCCAGCCGTACTGACTTGCCATTTCCTTGTATACCGGCAGCGCATAAAGTCTACCGTCTATGTATGAATATTTAAGGTTATCCTTGCCGATTGTCGCGGTTGCATCCTTTAAATATGTATCAAGATAATCGGTTAAATCAAAATACGCGCCCGAACGCGAGTTGCCCACATAGTCAAGCGCCCACTTTGCAACGAATGCAAGGTCAAAATATTCGCCCGCACCTATCATTGTACTTAGCTTTTTCGTATACTGCGCCGCCGGCAGACAGTTTATCTTTACCGTTGCGTTAATCTTATCTTTAAGATAATCGTTCAAAGCCTCCTCTACGCTTACCACGTCCTTCTGCGCGTCCGCCATAAGATACCACTGGATTTCGTATGTGTCCTTGGGTACCGTGTTCGGATCCTCCGTGACCTCCGCAGTCTTTCTGCCGCCGCAGCCGGAAAGTGCTCCGCACAGCACAGCCGCCGACATAAGCATTGCAATTACTTTTTTCATAACTTCTACCACCTTTTCTGAAATTTATATATATTTTTTAATTATTTACTCCTTAACCGAGCCTACCGTAAGACCCTGAATGAAATACTTCTGAAAGAACGGATATGTGACAAGAATCGGACCCATTGCCACAAAGCAAAGCGCCATTCTTGCGCTCTCTGTCGGCAGCTTTGCCGCACCCGCCGACTGCGCCGCAAATTCCGGACTTTCGTTTATCATCTGAATATTCTGCATCATCTGCTGCAAAAGAAACTGCAAATTATACAGTTTTGGATTTGTTATGTAAAGCAGCGGCAAATTCCATTCGTTCCAGAACATAAGTACCTGAAACAGCGCGATTGTCGCAATTCCGGGGAGCGCTATCGGGAATATAAGCTGCCACAAAATTCTCAGCTCACCCGCACCGTCCAGCTTACCCGACTCAATAATTGCGTTGGGTACGCCTGTTTTGAAAAATGTCCTCAGCACCACCATATACCACGGACTCATAAGGCACGGCAGTATCATAACCCACCTTGTGTTTTGCAAGTGATACATAGTGGTGGTTACCATATATCCCGCGACCTGACCGCCGCTGAAAAGCATTGTAAACAGTATGTAGTATGTAATCGGCAGCCTTAGCTTAAAATCCGACCTTGAAAGCGGGTACGCAACATGTGAGATAACCAAAACGGACGCCGCGGCTCCCACTACCGTATTAAAAATCGTTACTCCGTACGCGTTTAAAATGGTTGACGGGTCGCCGAAAATATATTTGTACGCATCAACGCTGAATTTCGCCGGTATCAGCCTGTAGCCGTACTGCATAATGCTTTCGGTACTGCTAAACGAAATGCTCAATGTAAGCAGAATCGGAAACAGGCACAAAAACGCCAGTATGATAAATATTATATTTAAAACAAGGTTAAATTTTTTTCCTGCTGTCATGATATATCTGTCCTCCCCTTAAAACAGTGAATTTTCGCCGTGGCTTATCCTGTCCACAACCGCGTTTGTCGTCACCACAAGAATACAGCTTACAATTGAGTTAAGCAGCGAGGTTGACGACGCAAGTCCCAGTGTGTCTACCGAACCCGAAGTCAAATTCTTAAATATGTAAACCGGTATTGTGGTTGTCACGTCCTTTATCGCTCCCGAGTTCATCGGTACCTGGTAAAACAGTCCAAAGTCACCGCCGAGGAGCTGTCCGACCTGTGTAATCAGACTTATACAAATAAGCGTCCTGAGCGAAGGCAGCGTCACGTACCGTATCTGCTTTGTCAGCGTTGCGCCGTCTATTGCTGCCGCCTCATAAAGCTGGGTGTCGATTCCCGCAATCGCCGCAACATAGATAATCGAGCTGTAACCCGTCCACTTCCAAAAGTTCACTATCGGCAGTATAAACGGCCACGGAGCCTTTGTCACGTACCAGTTTATCGGTTCGATTCCGAGCACGGGAAGTATGGTTCTGTTAAGAAAACCGTTCTCCATGTTAAGGAACGCAAGAACGAGATAGCTGACAATTACCATTGACAAAAAGTACGGCATAATAAATATTGTCTGGTAAATTTTCTTGCCCCACCTGCCGCGCAGCAGGCTTATAAATATCGCAAGAGTAAGGTTTAGGCACAGACCCACCGCAAGAAACAAAAGATTATACCCAAGCGTGTTCCTTAGCATTATAAACGCGTCGTTCGATTTGAACAGATACGAAAAGTTGTTAAATCCGCACCACGGACTTGCCCATATTCCGTCCCTTACGTTAAAATCCTTGAATGCCAGTATTATACCGAACATGGGAATGTAATTAAACATAAACACCAGAATTATCGCCGGAAGCGACATTCCGAGCAGCGGTATCTGCGACCTGTTTTTTATAAAAAAGTCCTTCACCCCGCTGTACTTTTTCTTCTTTTTTACCGTTCTTTCCAACGTCGTTGTCATTACCTTATTCTCCTTTTTATTCTGCTTATTTTAGCCGAAACCGGCACTCGCCGTTACAGTATAATATCCGTACCTCTGAAATCGCAAAGGCGATTGTCATAGCCGGTATTATCCTTGCCGAGCCTTATGTTATGTACACTTTTTCTTCCGTCAGCAATTACAGTTATTTCATAATTTCCGTAAAAGCCAGAAAATCTAAGCTCCGGTATGAGCTGCGTTTCAAATTCGGTTTTCCATTCGTGATTGATTAGCCTTTCAAGCTCACGGTAAGCCGGTTTCTTTTCGCAGCTGTTATCCAAAAGCCCTGCGGAATAAGCATTCTCCGTATAATACGCCGTACCGTCAGCCAAATTCCACCAGACTATAGCTTCATTTTCCTTTCTTCCGAACCACAGCTTATATAACCTTTTTGTCAGCTCGGCTTGTAATTCACATTCATACTCACTTGCCGAATACGACGGAATCGATACCTCCGAAATCTGAACAGGCAATCCCAATTTGCCGTAGCAGTCAAACACATCAAGCATTCTCAGCGGGTTGCATATTTTTTCATGTATGTCGTAATCATAGTACATATGATACTGCATTCCAAGAGCCTGTACCTCCACATTCTCGCGCAGCAGCTTTTCTATCATCATATAATAAAAGCTGCGTGTACCGTGGTACTCTCTGCCAAATGTTTGGTCTACGCCTTCAATCCAAAACCTCTTTGCATACGGAAAATACTTCTTTGTTGTCTCAAAGCTCCATTTTTCATAACCGGTATCGTCCGTAATCTGAAGGTTTCTTGACGCATTCCCCTTGTAGCAATTTTTGTATATGGCAAACATCTCGTTTACAACGTCCATATCGGTAAAATCATTCGGATAACGCTCCGCAAGCGCTTTTATGCGCCGCTCAATCTGCATTTTCAACTCGCGATTGCTGTCGGAAATCCAATCAGGCTGAAACGAATTATAAACAAGGCAATGTCCCTTAACCTTTATATCATTTTCACGGCAGAATTTCATTATCGTATCAAGCGGCGGCCGTCTGTCAATATGCGGGGACGTTTTCTCATCAAAACGCGGCTTGCCTTCCTCCGGCTCCAAAGTGTCCCAATAAAGAGGCGCAACGGCATAATTAAAAAGCTCCGAAAATCTTTCACGGTACATTTGCCGTCTTTCGTCATCCCCGAATTGGTCAAGGTAAAAAAGCGACGATCCGAATTTAAACTCATGCGTAAGCTGTTTTACCGTTACCGTTGCATCGGCGGGAACGCTTCCGTCCTTGTTTCTTATCCTTATTACAAACCGACCCTTTCTGTTTTCCTCAATATCCCTTTCCAGCTTATCATTGAGATAATATGAGAATTTATCAAAGTTTTCTATTAGCTTTTCCATTTCTGCTATGCTTTTCATTCTGTCCGCCCCTTATATTATTTTATATTATTTACCAATTCCTCCATAACCGCCGCTGCTTTCTCAAGCGTCTCCTCGCCCTTAAGATACTTTGCAAGTGTATGCCGTACTTCCCTTGACAAATACGCATAATCCGTGCGTACCGGTCTGAAAACATGACTATCAAAATCCTTCTCCGCCGCTGCGTTATAGCTGCTGAAATCCAGTATCAACGGATTTTTGTAATCGTCACGCCTTATGGGCAGCGTCCTTTTCCCTCTTAATATATCAAGCTGAACGTCATCCGATTTCAGATATTCCAAAAGCTCTGTGCAACTGTCCTTTTTGTCGGTGTTCGCATTTATCGAATAGCCGTACGCCCTTGCAACCGAATACTCTCCGCCGTCATCCGTCAGGAGCTTTGCGTCAAGTCTTGCGCCCGGTACCGACAGGCGGCTCTCTATTTTGTCATAATCGCTCGCCCATGCCCGCATATACATTGCATTACCCGAGGTAAACTCCGTTATATAGTCCTCACCGTCCGAGCCTACCGAGCCGTCAAGGTTTTCTTTGTAAAGCCGCAGTCCGTCCTCTGCCGAATCCGCAAAATTTATATATTCCAAAGCGCAGCAGAGCATTTCTTCGCCGTCCGTCCCCTGCACGGCATACGGCAGACCTCTTTTAATCAAATCTACCGACGCGGCAGGCCCCGTTTTGTCGCTCCGATAATACATAACTCCGGTATCCAGAATCAGCGGATACCAGTATACGCTCCCGCCGTTGCCGACAAACGGCTCAATCCCCTTCGGGAATATCTCTGACGGGAATTCACTCTCCGGGCAAAGCCGCCCCAGATAGCCGTCCTTAATAAACCCCTGCACCCATACGTCCTCGCATATCATCGCGTCAATATCGTATTTTTCATCTTCAAGCATAGACGCCGTTTTCCAGTAAACATCGGCGCTCTCATTTGAAAGCTCTACAAGCCTTACCCTTGTCTTGCTGCTTGAATTTGTGAATTTTCGCATAATATCTTTTAATGTATCGTTTATATCGCTGCTGCAAACCACAACAATCTCCTGTTTTTCCTCGGGCTTTTCGGCGCTCTTTCTGCCACAGCCCGTCGGAACAACAGCAAGCGCGGCACATATAACCGCAGTTAAAACTCTTTTCATCAGCTGTCGTCCACCTCCCAATCGTTGTTATCTTTCCACAGTAAATATTTTATATCAAACGAAGTTTTTGTGCAATTCGAAAACTTATCCTCTACTTTCGAAAACTTATCCTCTTTTTTTGATTTGTTTTCCAAAACCGAAAATGTACTTGTCTTTTTTTATTTATCGTGCTATAGTGTATTTGCGGTTAAAATTTTTAAACGGGAGCCGAGGTCATATGAAATCACCGAACAGGCATTTTCTGTCTATAAAACTGAAAATGATTATTGCTTATGCGGTTATTGTAATATTTACCATACTGCTTTTTTCGGCTGTGCTGACTCTTAACTCCGAAAAGCTCATATCACGGCTTGCGGAAAAGAACGCCGAGCAAACCGTTTTAATATCGCTCCAGGCGTTAAATACAAAAATCTATACCGTTAATTCTTATATGATGTCATTTCAGACCGACAAAGAGGTTTCCGACATACTGTGCGGGTACGGCTCCGGCTCGATACAGAAGGATGTAAGCAGGCTTGAGAACATACTTCTTAATATTGACAAGTTCCACGATAACATTTCAAATATAGAGCTGTACGTCTTAAACCACAGCGAATATCCGCAATACGGTGCGCCGGGAACCGTGTTCTCCTCCGACCGTCTGCAAAACGACCCGTGGTTTAAAAAGGCGCTCGCCGCGGGAAATTCCGTCAACTGGTCGGTGCGCAACACCCTTGACGAAAGCAACAGCTTTATCGTTGCGTCAAAGGTGCTGACCGATGTTACAAACGGCACGCCAACCGCCGTTTTAAAGGCGTATATTGACATTCACGATTTCACGGGTGTGATAGAGAATATTTCAATTATGGACACAGGCAAAATATTTCTCTGCTCCGAGAACAACATTATTGATTACAGTAAATCGCAGCTCGGTATATCCCTCGCAAACAACAACACTCTTTTTAACGATATGCTGAAAACCTCATCAACCGAAACGCGCAGCATAAGGCTGAACGGCGACGCATATATTATATCCTCGCATCCCATAAGCGATACGGGAATCTTTTTGGTCAGCGCGGCAAGGGTTGCGGAGTTCCAAAGCAACCGCCTGTTTCCATCAATCATCATCACGGGTCTGCTTTTAATTCTTGTGTCGTTTGTGTTTGTCTGGTTTGTCGCACATTCGATTACAAAGCCGCTGTCCGCGCTCGCAAACATACTCAAACGCTACGACCCGGATTCCGAAGATATTATCGATATAACCTCAAATGACGAAATCGGTATATTGCAGCTGCATTTTAACAATCTTCACCTAAGAATCAAAAAGCTGATAGGGGATATAAAAAATGAGATGTCGGTACGCAAGCGCGCCGAGTTAAAGGCGCTGCAGGCGCAGATAACGCCGCATTTCCTTTATAATACGCTCAATTCGATTTCGCTCCTTGCCAAAAAGTACCGGGCGGACGACATTCGGCAAATGATTGTTGCGCTTTCGCGCTTCTTTATGGTTTCGCTCAGCAACGGCGCCGAGGTCATCACAATCGAGCAGGAGCTGCAGCACATAAACAGCTACATATACATTCAGAAAATACGCTATGACAACAGTTTTGAATTTCATACCGATATCGACAAAGCTATTATGAACAATCTGATATGCAAGCTGACAATCCAGCCGCTTGTGGAAAACTGCCTGACCCACGCGTTCGCCGATACCGATAAGGCGGGAATCATAACCCTTTCGATAAAACAAAACGGGACGGATATTGTTATCCGCGTGAGCGACAACGGAAAAAGGCGCGTTGATATTGACGAGCTTAATCGTTTTGTCAGACAGGAATTTGACTTAAACGAGCCGATTGAAAAATACGGTATTCACAACATAAATCAGCGAATAAAACTCTATTTTGGGGAAGAATACGGACTTAGCTACGAAAAAAATATTCCGCAGGGTCTTACCGCGGTTGTAAGGATAAAATCAATGACAAAGGGGAATGAACAATGAAGCTCTTGATTGCAGAGGATGAAACAATGTGTCTTGACGCGCTCCGTTCGCTCGACTGGGAATCGGTCGGAATCGACTCGGTTATTTGCGCCAAAGACGGAGAAACGGCATACAGCCTTGCTCTGTCCGAAAAAGCCGATATAATTCTGTCGGATATACAGATGCCCAAAATAAGCGGTCTGGAGCTTGCCGAACGGCTCTCGGTTATTCTGCCGGAAAGCCGCTTTATTATTCTCACCGCTTACAACCGCTTTGATTACGCACAATCCGCAATATCAAGCGGAGTTTGCGCATATATTCTAAAGCCTTTTCTTGATAATGAGGTAACAGATGCAGTCAAAGCTGCCGCCAAGTCTATCCGCGAGGAAACGGAAAAGAATCTGTTCAACGAACAGACAGCTCAGCAGCTTGAAACAAGCAAGTATTTTCTTCTTAACTACTTTCTGAACACCGTTTCGGATAAGACAGCGGACAACGATTTGTATAATATTTTCAGACCCGTACGCACGGACTTTATATGCACCGCGGCGGTTATCTCGCTTGATAAACGTGAGAAAAAGGAGTTTTTTAAGGAGAATTTCCGTATATTCAAGCATCTTATAAGCATTTTTTCGCGTTTCAACGCCGAGTTTCTGCCGTTCTTCAATATGACAAAGCTCGTATTTTTCTTTTTGTCGGAGTCAAAAACGGAGCCGCGGACCGCAACCGACAAGGTTCTTGAATATACCGCGGCTGCGGAAAAATACCTCGGCTCCAATTACTCGGATAAATGGGTTATCGGAATCGGAAATCCCGTCCGCGAGCTGTCCGGCTGCGAACTTTCCTACCGCGGCGCGCTTACCGCAATCAACTACAGCTTTTACCTCGGCGGCAACTGTTCAATCTGCATCTCCGACCTTGAACGCTCGGAAACCCTTGCAGATTATTCGCTTTTTTCGTATAAGGAATTTGACGGCTATGTGAAGGCTAACGCAGCCGAAAACGCCATGGATATGCTGAAAACGCTTTTTGGGGTATTTCGCAAAAACACAGAGCCGATTGAGACGGTGCAGCGGATATGTCACGAAATCATTGTGCATCTTTCGATTTGTATGATGCAGTGCGGACAGGACCCAAACCTTGTTTTTAAGAAAACGAATATATGGGACGTTATCCGCCGCTACGATTCAATAGACGCATTGGAAAAATTTTCTACAGATATAATTGACGTAACCTGCTCGTCAATCGCGTTTTGTCATGAACAGAAAGGCGCCGACCTTATACAGGAAATCAAGAACTATATTGCCGAAAACCCGAATGTAACGCTCAGCTCTATT
Source organism: uncultured Eubacteriales bacterium (assembly GCA_900552305.1). Classification (GTDB taxonomy): domain Bacteria; phylum Bacillota; class Clostridia; order Monoglobales; family Monoglobaceae; genus UMGS1494. Next base: position 569 of record URZD01000068.1, on the reverse strand, counting down.
TCCGACCATTTTTCATACTCGCCGAACTATATCAGCAAGATATTTTCCAAAAAGACGGGAATTACAATAAAAAGCTATCTGGTGAACGAACGGATTGAGGCGGCAAAGCGGCTTCTGACCGATACCGACGCAAGCATCGGCGACATTGCCGAACAGGTGGGGTATACCAGTATTCCGCACTTCAGTACTGCATTCAGCGCAAAAACGGGAGTGACACCGTCGGAATACAGAAAGGGCATATAAGCGCAATTTCAAATCAGGCTATGAAAACTATTCAGATGGTACGGATTTTGCAACATTACCGTCCGGGATTGCTGTGAATAAAATTACAACACAACTGTAAACAAAATTACAAGTAAAACTAAACGGAATATGCTATAATTAACAAAAAGGAGAACGGGAAGATGATTAAACAATATATAGAAGCGTATGATTTTGAAAAGGTAAATTTTAAGGATATATCCGGTTTCGGTTATCCTGACGGCGGATTTGTAATAAGGCTAAGACTTTGCGGGCAGCCGTGCGGAGCGGCAGAAATTTTGAATATGGGCGGCAGCGTGAAAATTGTG
>URZD01000067.1 GCA_900552305.1 uncultured Eubacteriales bacterium | reverse complement strand
GGTAGCCGCCCGGCTTGTCGGGCAGCGGCGCACCCGGCGGCGGCTGCCACTGATAAGCGGCGGCACAGAAAACGAAAAATGAAAATTGCGGCACCGAGCTGAAGCTGAAAGGAAATGTTTGACCATGGCTGAATTTACACCGATGATGCGCCAGTATTTTGAGATAAAGGAGCAGTACAAGGACTGTATACTTATGTACCGTCTCGGAGATTTTTACGAGATGTTTTTTGACGACGCGCTTATTGCGTCAAAAACTCTGGAAATAACGCTTACCGGCAGAGAGTGCGGACAGGAGGAGCGTGCGCCGATGTGCGGAGTACCCTTCCACGCGGTTGACGGGTATATAGCAAGATTGGTTGAAGCGGGATATACCGTTGCGATATGCGAGCAGACGGAGGATCCCGCAACGGTCAAGGCGGGGAATATAGTTAAGCGCGAGGTAATACGCGTGGTAACTCCGGGAACGATTATCGACACCTCGGCGCTGGAGGACACAAAGAACAACTACCTGTGCAGCGTGTGCAGAAGGGGTAAAAAAATCGGAGTATCGTTTGTGGATATTACCACGGGCGAGATTTTTACAAATGAGTTTGCGGGACCGGACTGTGAAATTCAGCTGCTTAACGAGATAAGCCGTTTTGCTCCGGCAGAGGTAATCGAAAACCTTGAAATGTATGAGAATACGCCGTTCGGCGAAACGCTTAAAAACCGTTTCGGGTGTACGGTCAGAAATTTTTATAACTGGGCGTTTGAAACTGAGGACGCAAAAAAAACCGTTGCCGCGAAGTTCGGCGATGGGTACATAAAGGATATAGGCTGCGGTGAGGTTGCGGAGTCAAGTCTGGGCGCGCTTATTGTATTTCTGGAGGAAACCCAGAAAACGGAGCTTTCCAATCTGCGGCGGGTAGAGGTGCTTGACAAGCGGGAATACATGGGTATCGATTTATACAGTATACGCAACCTTGAGCTGCTTGAAACAATGCGCGATAAAAAGACAAAGGGCAGCCTTCTTTCTGTGCTTGACAGGACAAAGACATCAATGGGCGGGCGGCTTATGAGGAAGTGGATTACAATGCCGCTTGTCAACTGCGCAAAGATACAGAACAGGCACAAGGCGGTCGGCGAGCTTGTCAGCGAGCCGATAATGCGCGAGGATTTGACGGACAAGCTGAAACAGATTCAGGACATAGAGCGCATAATGAGCAAGGTTACATATAAAACGGCGAACTGCAAGGAGCTGCTTGCGATAGCGCAGTCGGTGGAGCCGCTGCCGTACATAAAAAATGTCCTCAGCGGAGCGGCGGCGGGAATTCTGCGTCAGCTGTCGAAGGAGATAGACGGCTTGGAGGACGTGAAGGCACTGATTGAGGAATCGATAAGCGAGGACGCGCCGGTGTCGCTGCGCGAAGGAAACATTATCCGCAGCGGATTCAGCGATGAAATAGACAGATACCGTGCGGTAATGAAGGACGGCGTAAAGTGGATAAACGATTTTGCCGAGCAGGAGAAGGAAAAGACGGGCATAAAAGGTATAAAGGTCGGATATAACAGGGTTTTCGGCTACTTTTTGGAGATAAGCAAGGCGAATACCGCGGAAATTCCGGACTATTTTGTCAGAAAGCAGACCCTTTCAAACTGCGAGCGGTATATCACGCCGCAGATTAAAGAGGTTGAGGAACAGATTGTCGAGGCGGAGAGCAAAATCGTTGCCATGGAGTATGAAACCTTCTGCAAAATCCGTGACGCGGTTGCGGAGCAGATTTCAAGAATACAGACAACCGCCCATGCAATCGCAACGCTTGACGTGCTTTGCTCTCTTGCCGCAGTTGCGGAAAAGAACAGGTATGTTATGCCGACGGTCGATATGTCTGATGTAATTAAAATTAAGGACGGCCGCCATCCGGTTGTGGAAAGCATAAAAAACTCGGCGGTATTCATACCGAACGATACCGAGCTTGACTGCGGAGAAAGGCAGATTGCGATTATAACCGGGCCGAACATGGCGGGAAAATCAACATATATGCGACAGACCGCGCTGATAGTCATAATGGCACAGATGGGCGGATTCGTTCCGGCGGCAAGTGCGGAAATAGGGATTGTTGACAATATATTTACGCGTGTCGGCGCGTCCGACGACCTTTCCGCGGGACAGAGTACGTTTATGGTGGAAATGAGCGAGGTTGCGTATATTCTTGACAACGCGACGGCAAAGAGCCTTATAATACTGGACGAGATAGGCAGGGGTACAAGCACGTTTGACGGACTGAGCATTGCGTGGTCGGTTGTCGAGCATATTGCGGACAAGCGCAAATGCGGGGCAAAGACGCTGTTTGCCACACACTATCATGAGCTTACGGAGCTTGAAGAAAAGATTCCAAACGTGAAGAATTACTGCATAGCGGTGAAAAAGCACGGTGACGATATAACATTTTTGAGGAAGATAATACGCGGCGGAGCGGACGGCAGTTACGGAATAGAGGTTGCCGCGCTTGCGGGCGTTAAAAAGGACGTAACGCGGCGCGCGAAGGAAATTTTAAGCGCGCTGGAGGAACGTGACGGAGAGCGGCGGCCTAAGGAAAAAAAGGCTTCGGCGGCGACTACGGAAAAGCGCGACGACTGTCAGCTTAGCCTTATCGGTATGGAGGAAAACGAGGTTTTGAGCGAGCTGCGCGGACTTGACCTTGATTCGATGTCGCCTATGGAGGCGCTGACAAGGTTATATGCGCTGAAAGCAAAGGCGCAGGGGTTGTAAAAATTGCTCAGACCGCAAAAAGATGGGAAAGAAAAGCGGGATGCAGAGGATAAAAATTTATCAAGTATTTTGCTTATTATGTAATTCGATTTTTGAGATTTACAATATTTGCAGATAGACAATATTTAACTGTCTGACGGTCGGATTTCCGACCCGATTGAAAATATGAAAGGAAAAGGGATTTTGTATGGCACAGATTCAGGTACTTTCGCAGAGTGTTGCGGACAAGATAGCGGCGGGCGAGGTCGCGGAAAGACCTGCGGCGGTTGTCAAGGAGCTTGTGGAAAACGCGATTGACGCGGGCGCGGATGACATATGCGTTGAAATCAGACGCGGCGGAATTGAATATATCGGCGTCACCGACAACGGCAAGGGAATTGCGGCGGACGAGCTGGAAACGGCGTTTTTGCGCCACGCCACAAGCAAGCTGCGCTCGGTTGACGACTTGTTTCGGATAAGCACTATGGGCTTTCGCGGCGAGGCGCTGGCGAGTATCTGCGCCGTTTCGTCTGTTGAGGTTGTAAGCAGAACCGAGGACGCGGAGGAAGGCGCGTACATGGAGCTTGAACACGGAGCGCCGTCAAAGAAAGAGGAGGTTGCCTGTAACCGCGGTACCTCAATGGTGGTGAAAAATCTGTTTGCAAATGTTCCGGCAAGAATGAAGTTTTTGCGCAAGGACTCCACCGAGGCGGGGTATGTGACCGACCTTATGGGGCGGATTGCAATGTCAAGACCCGATATTGCGTTCAGATACATATGCGACGGGAAAGAGGTTTTTTCGACCTCGGGCGACGGTCGGCTTAAAAACGCAATACTGAATATTTACGGCATAGAATTTGCAAAAAGTATTTACGATGTTGACTATGAGGAACATGGCGTTCATGTGTTCGGCGCGGCGGGAAAATCGGAGACCGCGCGCGGCAACCGCACAAGACAGACGCTTTTTGTAAACGGAAGATATATAAAAAATCATGTCATAGCAAAGGTGGTCGAGGAAGCGTACCGAAACGTGCTTATGGTCGGAAGGTTTCCCTTTTTTGTGCTGAATATAGAGCTTTCGCCCGAGCTGGTTGACGTGAATGTTCATCCGGCAAAGACCGAGATTAAGTTTGCCAACGAACAGGAAATTTACAGTATTGTAAACCGAGCGGTGAAAAATGCCATATACAACGCGGGGCAGATAAAGGCGCCGACAGCGCAGACAGAATCCGATTCGGCGGCTGCGGCAAATACGGAAAACGCGGAAAATACCGCGCGTGTTGACGCGGAAAATAAGGAGCGCGCCGCGGCGGGCAGCGACCCGCGGGGCATGGCGGGAGTTGAGGACGCATACCGCGAAAGGCTGAAACAGAGCGCGGGTACAAGCCGCACGGACGCGAGCCTTATTATGGAGTACATAGACCAAATAGAAAAAGAAGAGGGCAGACCCCGAATGATTTCCTTCAACGAGCCGCGCGGGGAAGGCGAGGACGCTCTGGAAATAGCGAAAAGAATACAGGCGGAGCGCGGCGGCGAAAAAGTGGACGTATTCGCGGAAAATCCGCAGCAGCAAGCCGACGGCAAAGATACCGCGGCGACAGAAAACGGCGGCGGAAACATCGCCGCGGCGGAAACAGCGGACGGTATTTTCGGGGATAACGGACAGGTTTCCGCAATAACGGATGAAAAAAAGGAGATACGCGTTGCGGGGCAGGTGTTTGACACATATGTCATTGCGGAGTGCGGCGACGAGATGTACCTGATAGACCAGCACGCGGCGCATGAGCGCAGAAGGTTTGAGATGCTGAAGGTGAACTACGCAAAAAGAGAGATAAGCGGACAGCTTTTGCTTGCGCCGATTGTTTTTGACGCCGACCCGACAGAGCGGCAGACGCTGCTTGATAATGCGGAGCAGCTTAAAGCGTTGGGGATAGGCATAGAAAACTTCGGCAGAAATGCGCTTTTGATAACCGAAACGCCGATAATCGCGGATGACGAGGTAATAAAGGGAATGGTGACCGAGCTTGCGGAGATTTTGCATGACGGCAGACCGTCGGGGCTTTTGAGCTTTGAGGAACGGCTGCTTGACACAATCTCCTGCAAATATGCGATAAAGGCAAACAAAAGGCTTAGTATGTTTGAGATGGAGTCACTCGTGAAGGACGTTGAGGAGCTGGAGGAAAAAGGGATTACAACCTGTCCTCACGGCAGACCGATTAAGGTGCTTTTTACAAAGCGCGAGCTTGAAAAGCTGTTTAAAAGAATAGTATAGAGGTATCGCAGCGTGAAGATTTTTCGCGCTGCAGCCCTCGGCGGAACGGAGATTAGTATGTCAAAAGGCAGAATTGTGGCGGTGGTCGGACCTACCGCGTCGGGCAAAACCGCACTTGCAATTTCGATTGCGGAGAGGTTTGGCGGCGAGGTGGTTTCGTGCGACTCAATGCAGATATATAAACATATGGATATAGGCACGGCAAAGCCGACCGTGGAGGAGCAGCATAAGATACCGCATCACATGATTGATATTGCGGAGCCGTGGGAGAGCTACAGCGTTGCGGCGTTTGTAAAGACGGCAAGGGCGCATATTGACGGTATTCTGAGCCGCGGCAGACTTCCTGTGCTTGCCGGCGGAACGGGACTGTATATCGACAGCATTATAAATAATATCGAGTTTGCGGACTACGGCAGTGACGAAGGCTACAGAGCGGAGCTGCACAGACTGGCGGAGGAAAAGGGCGCGGAATATGTTCATGGCTTGCTTGCCGAAAAGGATCCCGACGCCGCCGAAAAGATTCACCAAAACAACCTGCGGCGGGTTATCCGCGCGCTGGAAATATGCCGCCTGAGCGGTAAAACCTTTACCGAGATGAATGAGATGTCAAGGCGGGAGCCTGTTTATGATGCGCTGATTTTCGGGCTGAATGCGGACAGACAAACGCTTTATGACAGGATAAACAATCGCGTTGACGATATGATTGCGGCGGGACTTGAGAATGAGGTAAAAAACATTCTCGATATGGGCATCGGGCGCGACACAACGGCTATGCAGGCGATAGGCTATAAGGAATTTATCGATTATTTTGAGGGAAGGGCGACATTGGACGAAACGGTGGAAAAAATCAAGCAGGAAAGCCGCCGTTATGCAAAAAGACAGCTGACATGGTTCAAAAGAAACCCCAATATTCACTGGCTCATGTTACAAGACTGTTACAGTTTGAATAAAATTTATCAACAATGTTTTACAACCATAGAGAAGTTTGGTATAATTTAAGTTAGCGTACAGCATTTTTGCGGTGTGTGGAAACGGAGCACGGAATGAAAGAAAAAAGACAGCTCAGAAAAAAAAGACGAAGAACGCTTAGCATATTCGGCATACTCATTCTTGCGGTATGCGTATATGTTACGGTTAATATTGTTGTGAGCCGCGGAACGGGTCTTAGCACTATGGTGGTTTATAAGGGCGAGGTAGAGGATTCGTTTCAGGCTGTCGGCTACGTTTTCCGCGACCAGACGGTAATAAGCGCACCGGCGAACGGCTACCTTTACTGCGAGGTTCCCGAAAACGAGCGCGTGAAGTCCGGAGAAACCGTAATGTCAATCTACAAAACGGAGATAAACTCCCGTGCGGACAGCGTACTGAGTGACCTTGACGAGAAAATAGACCGCCTTTCACGGAGTAAAACGGAAAGCGATATATTCGGCAACGACCCGACAAGGGTGGAGCAGAGCATCTCGGACGAGCTGCGCGAGGTGCCGAAGTGCGCTCAAAGCGGCGAGCTTGCAAGGGTTGCGGAGATTCGGGACGAGGTAAACAGGCTGATTGAGAAAAAGCGGATAATTGCGGGAGAGGCACAAAAGACCGAAACCGCGGACGAGCTGGAGGATTTGAAAGCGCAGCGGGCAAAGCTGATACAGGATAACAATGTGGAAAAAACCGCGGTTCACGCGCCTAAGGCGGGGGCCTTCACGGCGAGGGTTGATGGCATGGAGGAGCTTTTGGGACTTGACAAGCTCGAGAACATAAGCCGTGACTATATTAAGGAGCTTGGGCGCGTAAAACCCGAAATAAAGAACGAGAGCTATGTTGAAAAGGACACGAAAATCGGAAAAATCGTAAATAATTTTACATGGAGCATAGCGGCGCTCACGGATAAAAACGATGTTGAGTTTATGAACATCGGACAGGAGATAGAAATAAGATTTACCGGCACGGATTCATCAACTCTTAAAGGAGTGGTGGCGGATATAGCCGATATGGACGACAAAAACGCGGTCCTTGTGGTGCGGTCGAATAGGTATTCCGACACGGTTTATTCGACCTCAGAGGCGGATGTGGAGTTTGTAAAGCACAGCTACAGCGGGTTTAAAATCCCGTCGGAAAGCATACGCATAATAAATGACAAAAAGGGCGTATTCGTTATAAGAAACGACGAGGCGCGGTTTATTCCGGTAAATATCCGATACAGTAACAAGGACTGGACGGTCGTTGCCGAGGAAACCGAGGGCGAAAAAAGGCTCAGACTGTATGATGAGCTGATAATTGACGGAAAAAATTTATATGACGGCAAGGATGTGAGATAGATGTCATACATAAAAGAAAATCTTGAAGGCGTAAGACAGGGCATAAAGACTGCGGCGGAGGGCTGCGGCAGAAAGGAATCGGACGTCAGGCTGATTGCGGTAACAAAGACCTACGGCGCGGAGCTGATAAACGAGGCGATTGACTGCGGAGTAACGGACATCGGCGAAAACCGCGTTCAGGAGATACTGGGAAAGTATGACAGCGTAAAGCCTGTGCGTTGGCATCTTATAGGGCATCTGCAAAAAAACAAGGTTAAGTATATAATCGATAAGGTCGAAATGATTCACTCGGTCGACAGCCTTGATTTGGCAAAGGAGATAGACAGGCGGGCGGCAAAAATCGGCAAGGTGCAAAAAATTCTGCTTGAAGTGAATGTGTCGGGAGAGGAAAGCAAGTTCGGTATAAAGCCGGACGAGTGCGCGGAGCTTTGCCGCGAGATTGCACAGCTTGAAAATACAGAGATTCACGGACTTATGACGGTAGCGCCGTATACGGACGATAAGGAGCTGCTTAAAGGGATTTTCCGCAGATTAAAACAAATTTCACTTGACATTTCGGCTGAAAAGATGGATACTGTATATATGGACGAGCTTTCCATGGGAATGACAAACGATTATGAGCTTGCGATTGCGGAGGGCGCGACAATGGTACGGGTCGGAACCGGAATTTTCGGAAAACGCGACTACGGCACAAAATAGCTTTGTATTAAATTAAATTTATATATAGGGGGAATTATCAATGAGTATAATGAACAAAATGCTTAACATCATAGGCTTTGAAACGCCCGGCGACGATTATGAGGACGAGCTTCTTACAGGCAGCGAATCCGATGCGGCACAGGGTACGGACGACGAGGAAACAGAGGTCCATGAAGGCGGCAAAAGAAACAAGGTTGTAAAGATTCACACAACCGCACAGCTGAAGCTGGTTGTTATGCAGCCGGAGAGCTTTGAGGACGCGAGAGACATCGCAAATCACCTCAAAAGCAAAAAGCCTGTTGTAATGAATCTTGAATCGGTTGAGCGCGATGTTGCCCGCAGAATCGTGGACTTCCTCAGCGGAGCGGTATATGCTCTTGACGGAAATATTCAAAAGGTTTCAAACGGAATCTTCCTTATTGCTCCGTACAACGTGGGCATAATGGGCGATTTTAAGGACGAGCTGCGCAATAAGGGCATATTTCCCTGGAACAGCTGATGAACGCAGGCTCTGATGAAAAGCTGCTTATAGCGAGGGCAGAGGACGCAATCAGGCTTTCCGAAAACCGATATTCGGTAAGGTTTGTGGGATTTCTGACTCCCGCCGAGGCGGCGTGCATAAGAAAAAACGTGCCGTGCGGCGGCGCGAACACCGTGTTTTTCGGCGGATACGAGGGCGCAGAGCGCACTCTTTTTGTCGCACTCCCCGAGTATGCGGACGAAAGCGAGTACCGCGGGCTGCTGTCGGCAATCGAGGTAACGGGACGCGATATATCGGGGATAAATCACCGTGACTGTCTGGGCAGTCTTATGGGTCTTGGCATAAAACGCGAAAAAATCGGTGATATACTTGTGTATGACAATCGTTGTATTATATTTGTTCTCAGCGACATAGCGGACTACATAATATCGAATCTCGAAAAAATAGGACGGATAGGCGTAAAGCTGAAAAAAGCGGAGCTTGGGAGCTTAGAGCTGCCCGCGCGCCGCGTGGAGGAAATCTTCACTACAGTTTCGGCAATGCGGCTTGATTCGGTTACGGCGGCGGGACTTAAAACCTCGCGGTCAAAGGCACTGCCGTACATTACCGGCGGGCGCGTGTCGGTCAACTGGGAGGAGGTCTGCGATCCCTCGCACCGTATGAAGGAGGGCGATGTGTTCTCGGTACGCGGAGCGGGGCGTTTCAGAATTGCCGAGGAAATAGGCAGAACAAAAAAGGACAGAGTGTCGGTAAAAATAGAAAAGCTGCTTTAAGGTACGCGGAAATCGAACACAGTATCGGATTTAATTTCGGAGTGCTTAATGCGGAGCCGGCGGAACGGAAAGTGCGTATCGGGTTAAATTCCCGCCGCACCGAACGTAAGTGGGATTATCCGCGCAGGGGTGCGGTTTTGGCGTATTTCGGCTAACAAAAAATATTTATAAGGGGCGGTTTGAATGCTTACACCGTTGGAAATCGAAAATAAAAAGTTCAAAAAGGAGCTTATCGGCTACAGTGTTGCGGAGGTCGAGGAATTTGTGCAGCTTGTGACGGAAAGCTATGAGACAATATATAAGGAAAACCTTGCGAACAGGGATAAGATAAATATGTTGTCGAGTGCAATCAAGCAATACAAGACAATGGAGGAAACACTGCAAAACGCCATTCTTGTCGCGCAGAGCGCAGGAGAGGAGGTAACCCGCAACGCGAAGGCAAAAGCGGAGAACATAATCAACGAGGCGCAGAACTCCGCGGCGCAAATTCTTGCCGACGCGGGCAAGGAGGTAACAAAGGTAAGCTATGAATACGAGGAAATGAAACGCAATGTCGAGGTGTTCAGAACGCGTATTATATCGCTGCTCACCTCGCAGCTTGACATAGTAAAGGAATTCAGTATGCCGAAAAGCGGCAAGCGGGCGGAGGAAAAGGCTGTGGAAACCGCCCCGGGCGCGGAGGATACCGAAAATGACGCCTCGGACAAAAGTGTTGCGGAGACAATAAAAAAGCTGGAACGCATGACGCGCGAGCTGCCAAAGATAGTCATGAACGAAAACGGCGAGTATGTGGCAGCGGAGGATGTTGAAAAACCAAAGACGTCCGACGTGGACAGAAACGGCGGCATTTCGCTTTCGGCGGACAGCGAGATTGACGAGGACTTGGGATTTTAATCGGAACACTGATTTTTGTGGGGTTGCTGTATTAAGAACGATTTGCGCGGAGGAGCAATGCGGCTCCGATATGGAGAGTCTGTGCGGGTAAAAAGGCGCGGACTTCCCGAAACAGGGGAGATTTTCTTGCTCTGCGCGCAAGTCTGTCTTGTGCGGCAGCCCCATGTTAGCTATTGAGCAAAAGCCGTATATTCTGCGGCGGAACGGAGGATGCTTTATGCTGTATTTTTTATTGGCGGGGG
>URZD01000066.1 GCA_900552305.1 uncultured Eubacteriales bacterium | reverse complement strand
GAACTAACAAGATATACCTTCACTGCACCCGCGAAAAGGCAATCGCGGACGGCTACACTCCGTGCGGTCAGTGCACGCCGTAACAAAGCGGAAAAGGCAAAATTATTGCCCGAAACGGACGCGCGATAGCGTACAGAAGGGTATACGGCAGACAGGAGCTGACCGTAATTGTAAATATGGCACAGAATGTCGCGGAATTGGATCTTGATGATGTAAACACGGATAACCTTAACACCTTGCTTTCCGCACGAAATATAATTGACCGAAACCAAATTATTCTTGACGGCGGCGGATATTTGGTTATGTGCAATTAGATATGCCGTTTTGACAAAAAAGAGCGTGTTTGGGTATTCAGACAGTAAAAGCAAACACCGCTTTCGCCGCTTGGTCAACCATTTAACAAAAACGGATTTTATTGCAGCGCAAAAACACCCGCATATCGCTTTAAAGCGGTATGCGGGTGTTACTTTTCCGCCAATCCATATAAAATATTTACAACGGTTTTGCGCGGTATTTTCTATTATAATAAGCTGCTGTTACTGAACAACTATAACGGACGCTTCAAGAACACCTGACGAGGTAGAACCTGTTACCGTTACCGTTCTGCCCTTTTCAACGGATTTCAGCTTGATTGACGCGCCTGTAATGCTGTCGATAATTTTTGTGTTGCCGTTTACGAATACGCTGTACTCGCTGTTGCCTTCCTCTACAACCATAAGTCCGTAGTTCGCGTTTGTACTCTTGACAATGCCGACAAGCTGCGACTTTGTAATGGTACCCGCGGCTTCAATCTTTACAATCTCACTGCTCTGGAGTTTGATTTTTATATCGCTGCCCGGACGGAGGTCGTAAACCGAGCCTGCCGAGGAATCGATAAGAACGTCAACCGACTTGTTTACCGTGTACTCGGTCACTTTGCCGCTTATTTCAATACCGATTTTTGTTCCCGTAGTCGTGTATGTGATATATGAAATTGTACCCTGTGTTTCCTGGTTGGTGCTTGCCGCCGTTATCTTTGTAACCTTGCCGTAGGTCAGTCTGAGCGTTATTGAATCGCCCTGCATAAGCGAGCTGAGCTTTGCGTCAAGACTGTTGCGCGCAACGCTTACGCCGTCGGCTGAAACCTCGTAATCCGTTTCTGTGCCGTCGCTGCCTTTAACCGTAAGAATGGTATATTCACCGCTTGCGTCAAGGTTTATCAGCGTACCCGACACATTTGTGGTTTTGCTTACAACCTCAATTTCCGTAACCGTTCCGTCGGAAATCGTCATTTTTACATAATTGGTCGACTTTATCTTGCCAAACGTATCAACCGCATCGTTTATGCGAACCTTAACCTTGTCCGAAACGGAGTATGTCTGCTTTTTTGACGAATCGTTTGCGTCAACAATCGTGATTGACATTGAGCCTGTTGTCTCCTTTGTGGAGGAAACAAGGCCGTATATAACCGCATCCTCAATCACGTTGTAATTCTCGACAAGCGAAACCTGACCCTTAAGGTGTGTAATTTTTACGTGCATACCCGCCTTGAGCGCCGACAAATCAACGTCCTTGCCGTCAACCTTAAAGCGAGTATTTGACGCTGCTGTGTACATAACGTCAACCGAGTTCACGGTAACGGTAAACGTATCGTTAAAATTATCGACAGACGCGATAACGCCCGTTTCCGCACTGCGGTCGAGAACGTCAATCAGGCTGCAGAGCATTTTCGCCATTTGCGAACGAGTTACGTCAGTGTTTGGCGAGAAAACCGGCTGTCCCGATACGGTTGTCCCCATACCCTGCATAATGCCTTCGCCCTTTACATACTCAACATACGCTCTTGCAGAGTCGGGAATTTCCACAGTGTCCGCATATGACGAGGAAACAAAGGTGTTCTTCTGAACATCCTCCTCAGCGCCGAGGAGCTTTGTAAGCAGCACCGCCGCCTCGTACCTCTTAAGCGGGGTGTTCTTGTTTGAGGTTGAGATATATGTGTCAAGGTCATCCGTTTTAAGAACGCCCGTGTAAAGCAGGAACGCAATCTCGTTTGAGTAATTTGTGGAATACTTCTTCAGCATCGAGCCGTATGCGTCCTGTGCAAGCTCAACCGAATCCGCATACGCGTCATCGTTTACTCCGAGCATCCTGGAAAGCAAAAGCAGCGCCTCTGTCTTTGTGATGGTGTTGTTCGGCTTAAAGGTTCCGTCCTCATAACCCTTGATGTAGCCAAGCTCCGCCATCTCCGAAATATACGGCTTTGCCCACGATACGGTGGGGTCATTCTCGACGTCCGAAAAAGTAACCTTTGCTGCGGAAACCGAAATCGCCGATACAAGCATTGCGGTGCATAACGCTCCGCTTAAAAGTTTTTTTGCTTTCATTTTTTATTCCTCCTTGTTTTTTAAATAAAAGTAAAATATAACCAAATAAAACTCAAAAACATGATGTAAAATTCTTTTTATACATTTTTTATTTTAGCATATAAACTTTTATATTTCAACAGTAAAAACAAAAAAACTTATTAAATTACGGTTACATAAAGATTACAAGCATATTTTTACTAATTTAGGGAAAATGTTTGTGTTGTAAATTTTATATAGCGGACGCAAAATAAACACGAAACCGAAAGTTTTAATATTTCAAAAGGAGGAATAAAAATGTCAAAACGGTTTATTTCCCTTTGTCTTGCATTTACAATGCTTTTGACGCTGGGAATAAATGTTTTCGCATCGGAGGATGCGGGAATGGTTTCGGGCGAGAACTCCGCAGGTATGGAAAACCGCGCTGCGGGCGTCAAATCCGATTCAAAATCCGGCACGGATACGCAAAGCGGCAGCAGTGCGGCGCGGAGCAAGGCTTCGAATACCGGCACGCCCTCTGCGGTGACGGAAACATCAGACAACAGTACGGCAGTAGTAGAAGAAAACAACACAAAATACAACTCAATGATGAACAACGAATTATATGAGGGAGTGGCGCTGTCGCGCTACAGCGACGCAAGAGTCGCGCTTGCTCCCGATATTTCGGGAACAAAGTACGAGGAGGCAGCGGAAATTCTCGGCGCGCTGGGCATAATGGTCGGCGACGCGGAATCGGGCAATTTCCGTCCTGATGACAACATTCTCCGTTCCGAGATGGCAAAGGTATCGGTCTATGCAATGGGTCTTGAGGATGTAGCAAAAAGTGCGACATACCCGACACGGTTCCCCGACGTGGTTTCAAACCACTGGGCAAACGGACCTATAAACATTGCGGAGCAGCAGGGAATGGTTATCGGCGACGATGTGGGTACCTTCCGTCCCGATGATCAGGTACTTTTTCAGGAGGCTGTAACAATAATGGTAAGAGCTCTCGGCTATGAGCCGAAAGCGAAGGTGAACGGCGGCTATCCCTCGGGATATATGGTAGTCGCGTCCTCAAATCAAATGCTTAAAGGAATAAACGCCGACGGAGGCGCACCCGCAAAGCGCGGCGATATTGCGCAGCTGGTATTCAACAGTCTTACGGTAAACCTTATGGAGCAGACGGGCTTCGGCTCGAATGTCAACTATGAAGAGGTCGACAAGACTCTGCTTTACGACAGACTTAATGTAGAAAAAGCTTACGGTCAGGTTACCGGCACAAGCGAAACGACCCTTTCGGGCGGCAGCACAACGGCAGACGATCACGTTATGATTAACGACAAGACGTTTATCGAGGGCGACACAAAAGCAAAGCAGCTCCTTGGCTATAACGTAGTTTACTACGCGAGAATAGACAAGACAACCGATGAGAAAACTCTGGTTGCGGTCAGACCTCAGGACAGCAAGAACAACACACTTACAATAAGCGCAAAGGACCTTGTGTCCGTAACAGGCGACGCGGACAAGAACAAAACCGTGACCTACTGGCGCGACCCGGACAACGACACAACAACAAAGACCGCAAGCATAGTTGCCTCGCCGGTTTATATCCTCAACGGCAAGTATACCGATAAGGTAACCGCGGAGCAGATGATACCGAAGGCGGGTAACATGATTCTTATTGACACGGACGTAAACAACGTATACGATATAGTATTCATCAACCACTTTACAAATATAGTAGTCGATACGGTTTCCACAGCAACGGGACGCGTAACCGACAAATACAACAACGGCTCGATTGTACTCGACCCAAATGACACAAACGTAAAATATACTATCCTCCGCGGTATGAACGAGATTAAAACCTCCGACCTTAAGGAGTGGGACGTAATCTCGTACACCGTAAGCGCCGACAAGCAGCTTATAAAGGCATACCTCGGTACAGAAAGCATACTCGGTACTGTAACACAGGTTTCAAAGGACGGCTACAGGATTGACAACTCTAAAACAAGCTACAAGAAGGCGGCAAACTATCCGAACGAGATAGCTCTCCGCGACTCGGGACGTTTCTATCTGGATGTGGAAGGCAAAATTGCGGCAGTAGACACAACTGCGACAACAACGGGCGCGGCAATCCGCGGCACCTACGCATATCTTGTGAACGCCGGAAAGTCAAGCAACATCGACAGCACGCTCCAGTTTAAGCTGTTTACAGTTTCGGGCGAAACAAAGGTAATTGACGCGGCTACAAAGGTACGCGTAAACAATGACTACGGACTGACCTCGACAGAGGTACTTTCAAGACTCGGCAAGGACACCGTTTCACCGCAGCTTATAACGTACGAAACAAATTCAAGCGGAAAGCTCACTGGTATCGACCTTGCACAGGATAACACAGCAAGCGGAAAGCCGAACACCGAGGTATTCACAAAGGATATTTCGGCGGCGGAACAGGTTTACAAGAGCGCGTCCGGTATGCTGGGACGGGTTAAGGTAACCGATTCCACGGTAATATTCGATATTCCGTCAGACGCGGGTACGGATACAGCTCGGTATTCGATAAGAAACCGTTCCATGTTCTCGAACGACACGCCGTATGACATCATAGCATACGACCTCCAGGAAGATTTTGCGGCAAAGGCTATAGTTGTGACAAGCTCAACGGGCGTTACAACAGCGGAATCGCCGATTGTACTGGTTGACGAGATTGCGTCGACCCAGAACGAGGATTTTGAATCCGTAGACGTGGTTTACGGTGTAGAAAACGGTCAGAGGGTTGAAATCATGTCCTCCGACAAGAACGTATTTGTAAAGAACGGCAAGCCGATTGTACAGGGCGATATATTCCAGTACAGCAAGAACGCAAAGGGTGACGCGGACGCAATAACGCTGCTGTTTGACAGCTCCGCGAAGGACACAGAGTTTACAAAGACGGTACAGACAGACCTTGACATCGCTTACGGACGTGTAACGCGTAAGTTTGCGGATTCTGTAAACCTCAGCGTAAACGGAAGTGTCAAGAACTACTCAACCGTAGGCGCGGCTGTTTACGAATACAATTCAAAGAAGAACAATAACAACGTATCGGTTGTCACCTCCGGCGATATAGAGGTATACGAGGAGGGCAACGAGGTAAGACTGTTTGTCAAGGTTTATAAGGATAAGGTACAGGAGCTTGTAATCGTAAGATAAACGCAGCGATTTTGGGCGGCGACCTTTAATCTGAAAAACAAAACTGTTTTACGACTATGCACGCTGTGCGCAAAAGCGGCTTTACGCCGGCGGGGTCGGAAATACGCGGGTCAGACCCGCGTATATCAAGCAGGCAGGATAACAGTTGCTTTGTTTACCGACTCCCGCCGCCGCGCACGGCGGCAGCTCAAATTACACCGCGGCTGAAACGCCGCTTGAAATATAGCAAAAAAACGGCGCGGCTGTCCGACAGAGTTATCGGACGGCTGCGCCGTACATAAGCTGAAGCAAACCGACATTGCGCCTTTTGCGGGCGGATTCGAATATCCTTTCCGGCAAAGCACACGGGAGTTGAGACTGATATTGTGTTCGATTCCCGTGCATCCAAAAAGTCAATGCTTTTTAAAACGAAATTTATTTCGCGTTCTTCTTTGCGTTTACCGCACCGTCTCTCCATGTTGCCCAGAGCGGAGCCGCAATACAGATTGAAGAATAGGTACCGATTAAGATACCGATGATAATCGGGAGCGCGAACACCTTGATTGATGTAACGCCGAGAATATAAACCATGCCGATTGTAAGGAGCGTTGTGATACTTGTGTTTATCGAACGCGCAATCGTCTGGTTGATACTTGCGTTTGCAATTTCCGCATATGTCTGTTTCTTTGCGTGGCGGGTGTTTTCACGGATTCTGTCAAGAACAACGATTGTATCGTTTATACAGTAACCGAGGATTGTCAGTATCGCCGCGATAAAGTTGGTATCGATCGCAACTCTTGCTATCGAATAGATACCGCACAGAATAAGGATTGTCTGGAGCAGCGTAACAACAGAAACAACAGCCGAAACAAACTCGAATCTCAGTGTGATGTAAACCAGCATAGCGATTGCCGCGAGAGCCGACATCCATACCGCGCTTCTTGCAAGCTCTTTGCCTGTTGACGGCGAAACAACATCCTTGTTTTTAAGGGTTGCCTCGGTGTATTTATCGGAAAGTGCCTTTGTTATTGCGCTGATTTTCTCATCCGCAAAATTTGCTCTTTCCTCATCGGTTTTGAGGTGATTCTCGTAACCGAACTTAATTATTACCTCTTTGCCGCCGTTTGAAGCCTGTACCGAGGATGCCTTCTGCTTTGTTCCGAGAGCCTCGGAAACAACAGCCTCCACGTCCTTGACTTCGAACTTGTCCTTAAGAGCGTAGGTTACAGCCATACCGCCCGCAAAGTCGGTGTCAAGGTTAAAGCCCTGAAAAATGAGGGACGCCGCACTTATTACCATAAGAATGATTGAAATTGTGAAAATGATTTTTCTTTTTCCTACTATGTTAAGCATTCTCTGCGCCTCCTTCTTTCTTTGATATACCATAGAGCCACAGATGTTTAACATTCATACCTATCATCTGTTTGAGCATGAATTTTGTAACAAATATTGCAGAAATCATGCTGACAACAACACCGATAAGAAGTGTAACACCAAAGCCCTTGATTGTACCTGTTCCGAGGAATATAAGTATAACCGCGGAAATAATTGTCGTGATGTTGGAGTCGATAACGGCGCTCAGCGCACGGTTAAAGCCGGCGTCAACCGCACTGCGTACGGTCTTGCCGATTTTCAGCTCCTCCTTGATTCTCTCGAATATAATTACGTTTGCGTCAACCGCCATACCTATCGAAAGTATGATACCCGCAATACCCGGGAGAGTAAGGTTTACATGAAGGTTTGCAAGAATGATACCCACAATCGAGATGTAGGCAACCAATGCAAAGTCAGCCATAAGACCCGGCAGACGGTACATAATCAGCATAAACAGAAGTACGAGAATTACGCCGATAAGACCCGCTGTGAGTGAGGTCTGGAGCGCTGTGTCACCGAGGGTCGCGCTGATTGCACGAAGCTCCGTCTGCATGAGCGAGAACGGGAGCTGACCCGACTTGATGTTTGCCGCAAGAGCCTTTGCGCTCTCCGCGTCAAAGTCACCTGTGATTATACAGCTGTCGTCCGTAATCTGAGTCTGTACACGGGGAGCGGAAATAACCGTCTGATCCATCATGATTGCGATTATGTTCTGACCCTCCGGCAGCTTTGAAATTCTGCCCGTAGCCTCCGAGAACTTCTTTGTACCCTCGGATGTAAGCTGAAGGCTTACGTAATGCTCCGCATTACCCATTTCACTTACCTTCCCGAACTCCGCGCTTGCGCTCTTTACATCGCTGCCCGTGAGTACCTCTTTGCCCTCCGCGTCAACGAACTTGAGCTGTGCTGTTGCGCCCAGCGTATCTGCCGCTTCCTCGGGGTTGGAGATTGACGGAATTTCGATTCTTACCTTTTTTGCGCCCTGTCTTGTGACAACCGCTTCCGAATAGCCGAGGGCATCCAGTCTGGTTCTCATCATACCGGCAACCGTATCCATCTGCTCATCTGTAGGCGATTTTTCCTGTGCCTCAAAAACGATAACCGAACCGCCCTTAAGGTCGAGGCCCTGAACAACGCCGTCGGGGTCAAGTACGCCCGGGATTCTTGCGGTGTCAGTAAAGTCAATTCCGTACAGTGCAACAAACAGAAGCCCGGCAATTATCACAAGAATTGCTGCAAGCTTAATAACACTTTTTGACATTGCTTTTTTCCTCCTTGGTACTTATGCGAAAGGAATCCGCATAAATGTTTATGTTATGTTTTAATTATTTTCATGTCATTTGCCCGTTCGTGCGGACAGACCGCGGCAAAGGAGCATAAACTCCGCCGCACGGCAAAAGGGCATAATCCACCCTTTGCGTTTTTCACATTCTTTTATTATAGCTTTTTTCGCTCTAATAGTCAAGAGTTTGAAAGAAAGTTTTTTTGTTTGTGATAGAAAATACCTTTGAAATATTGTTAAAAATACATAAAAATATATAGAGATTTCGGCACTGACCGCCAAAAGATAAAATAAGGGCTGTTTAAAAAGTCTTACAAAAACCGAGGATGAAAAGTCATCGATTTTTTGTATAGAAAAAAGGCTGAAACCGTAGCGGAAACCGCCTTTTTGTGGTATAATATATTTATGAAAACAATAAACTACAACAATCATTATACACCAATTCAAATGGGAATTCCGGTAGATTTAGAAAAAATTATTGAAAATTCTGATCCAATCTACACATTTAACGAAATTATGGAGCAAATCGATCTATACAAATATTTTGCTGAGAAAGGAAGCAAAACAGGTCGCCCAAAATTTGACTCTGTGAAATTGTTAAAAATCATACTGTTTGCTTTTATGGAAAACGGATATGCTTCCGTTGGAAATATCGAAAATATGCGCTTCGCATTAAAATTTGCGGTGATGAGAGAAACAGATATTCCGAGACGGATAATGATGCTACGTTTATGCGAATCAAAAGAGATTATATGGGCAATGACCAACTGTTGCCGGCGTACAATGTCCGGCTTGGAATATGCGATGAGTACATAGCAGTAATGGATATGAAACAATATGCATCGGATATGGAATGTTTTGTACCGCTATCCGAATGAATGAAGAATTAACACATATTCACAAAGAGATTCTCGGAAATTTGACATCTACCCAAGGCTTA
Source organism: uncultured Eubacteriales bacterium (assembly GCA_900552305.1). GTDB lineage: Bacteria > Bacillota > Clostridia > Monoglobales > Monoglobaceae > UMGS1494. The sequence continues at coordinate 1,381 of URZD01000066.1, read as the reverse complement.
CTTCTAAGAGCAAACAGAAGCATACACGCCGAAAGAATTTATGGAGTTATTAACGGAACAGACAGTACAAAAGGATACGGAGAAGATGGCTAAAATCTGTAATTTTTGAATTTACGTCAATTTGTATAGGTTTTAACCTCTGCAAATATCATTTGAAGAAACAAAAACGACTACTTGCAGCCTAAACTCAAAAGAAAATGTTTTAAATTTTGCTCATTTTAATATGAGTTTATTTTGCTGCCGCAAAATTTAATATTTTTTCAAGAAAATCAAAAAGGACCTCAACCGGAGATCCTTTTTGTGATTTTAGGACTTTTTAAACAGCCCCTTTTACTGTATAAAATTCGCCATCACTTGCTACCTTGTTCCTCCTCTTTTGCCAAAAGCGGTACGGTATGTGCCATTCTTTGCGATTTTGCGCCGCGTTGCGGCGTTTTAAATAAGCCGCTGATTAGTAAGCGTGAATTTTTAATTTTCAGCAATCGGTTTTGACGACCGCTCCATTTTTCCCGCTTTTTAAAATTTTTTTCCTTTCCAAACGCCGTTTTATATGTTTTTTTCGTATAAATTTTAATAAATATATATTTCCACTTGAAAACCGCGCCCAAATTAACTATAATGTAAGAAGAACATCACGAACCGGAGGTTATGGCATGGAGAAAAACAGCGCTGTTATAAAGCCTGTGGCGCATATATATACCGATTTCAAGGAAAAGTTCGGCATACCGCGCCAAAGCGGACTTTCGCCGTCCTCGCGCGGCAAAATCGTCTTTGAGCCGGAATACCGAAACCCCGACGCAATTCGCGGAATCGACGGTTTTTCGCACCTTTGGCTTATATTCGATTTTTCCGAATGTCACACAGACGGCTGCTCTCTGACGGTGCGCCCGCCGCGGCTCGGCGGAAACACGCGGGTCGGAGTATTCGCAAGCCGCTCGCCGTTCCGCCCGAACAGCCTCGGTCTGTCCTCGGTCAGACTTGTCGGCGCCGAAAAAACCGAAACCGACGGCATTGTGCTTTGGGTCGCAGGCGCGGACCTTTTAGACGGCACTCCGATTTATGATATAAAGCCGTACATTCCGTACAGCGACTGTCATACGGACGCGGCGGGCGGATATGCGGCGGAGCACGAATCGCACCGTCTGAAAATCAAAATACCTCCGCAAATACTGGAAGCGATAGCTCTCGACAAGCGCGCCGCACTTGTCGAGTGTCTTGAGAGCGATCCTAGACCGTCATATATTGATGACGAAACAAGGGTTTACAGTATGCGTTTTGCGGACTATGACATACATTTCAGAGTAATCGACGAAACGCTGACGGTTGTCGGCGCGGATTGCCGCGCATAGGTCTTGTGCGGCTTTGCTGAACTTTTGCCGTA